>JBEKVL010000422.1:0-6879 GCA_049514055.1 Tepidisphaeraceae bacterium
CGTTCACCAGCGGAACACGCCCGTTGTCGGAAACATTGGAGTCGACGATGACATCGGCCGTCTGCTGGATGATCTGGCGGATCTGGGTCGTGTCCGTGAGGTACTGGCCGCCGAACGTATAAGCGGCATCCTGCATGAGCGCCACCACGCCGGCAACGAACGGAGAGGCCATGCTCGTGCCGGACAGCGTGTTGTACAGCAGATTCCCGCCTCCACTGCCCGAGGATGAGTCGTTCCAGGTGCTGTAGATGTCCACGCCCGGAGCGGCGACCTGGTTGCTGAGCGTGCTCCGCTGGCTGGTGGCGCTGAAACGGTCGGCGGCGGCCGACTGCTCGAACGCGGCGTAGCTGTCGTAGTTGCTCCCCCAGGCCACGACGTTGAAGTCGTACCCCGAACCGCTGTCGGCCCAGGTGCTGGCCACGCTGATGGTCGAGACGACCGCCGGGTAGCTCTCGCCGGGCACCGGATCGTTGGCGTAGCTGTTTCCGGCCGCCGACACCACTGTGATGCCCAGGCTCTCCAAATCCTGGATCTCGCGGGAAATGTCGTCGGCGTTGGGGACCGTGTTCAGGTTCAAGCCACCGCTCTGGTCGGCCTCACCGAGCGACATGTTGACCACTTTGATGTTGAACTGGTCGGCGAACTGGCCCACGAACTGCAGCCCGCGCAGGAGCGGATCGCCGCCGATCTGGCTCTCCCCGCTGTCGGGAATCACTTTCACGTCGATCAAGTGCGCCTTGTAGGCCACGCCGATGTCCGGGTTGCTCGAGGCCGCGATCCCGGACACATGGGTGCCATGTCCCTCCTGGTCGGTCGCGCTGCTGACCGAACTCGCGTCGATGCTGGCGGGGACGGCGCCCTCAACCGCATTGTAGTAGGCGACGACGTTGGATTTGAGGTCGGGGTTCTGAGCATACACGCCGCTGTCGAGTATGGCGATGCCCACGCCGCTGCCGTCGATGGAGGAATATACGGGATCATTCCGCAACGCGGTCAGTCCCGTCACGTCGAAGGCGGCGCTCAAGACCAGCCGCTCCTCCAGGCTCTCGAACAGCGCACCCCGTTGCCTGAACACCGATCCGTAACGGCTCGGAAACAACAACCGCTTCTTGAACCAGCGCGCCAGGGTCGATACCGGCATTCCCTGCTTTCTCGTCATCATTTGCTCCCGCATCTTGCATAAACAACGCCCGACCAGTTTCGTCAAAGAACCTCCAGGTGCAATACAGACGCCGCCCGACTCGGCGTATTTTCGTTTGACGCCCGGCCGATGGCGCGGCGTTATCTCACGGATTGACCGGAATCGCCCGCGTTTTCGCGGGTATGCCGGAATCACTGGACGAACGCACCTGGGATTGCGACGGGATGACGCTCCCGACGGGATGCCGGACGGCGCGGCCCGCCTCCGATGCACGATGGACCCGGCTCACGCCCTCTGAAGTCAAACCGGGTCCACCGTGTCGGTGCGTTCTCACTCGCAACGATATGCGTTAGACTCCCTGCCCAACGAGAAGGGACACGCATGAAATCGCTTATCCAGTCGGGTTTCATTGTCGCAGCGCTGACGATCGCAGTTCTCGCGGCCGACGCGCCGCCCGTCGCGCCCGTCCGCGAGGTCATCGACGACTACCACGGCACGAAGATCGCCGATCCCTACCGCTACCTGGAAAACCTTGCCGATCCAGAGGTCCGGGCCTGGATCAAGGGCCAAGCCGAGTACGCCCAGCGCGTGCTCGGCGCCATCCCGGGCCGCAGCCGGCTGCTGGAGCGAATCCGCGAACTTGACGCGGGCGCGCCATACCGGATATCCGTCCTGCGCCGGTGGCCCAATGGCGATCTGCATTACCTGAAGACTCTGGCGGCCGGGAATCTCGACAAGCTCTATTTCAAGGATGCCGGAACGGGCGAGGAACGCCTGCTGGTTGATCCGGAAAAAATGGCCGAGGGCGGCAGGCACTACGCCCTGGACTTCTGCACGCCCTCGCCCGACGGGCGCTATGTCGCCTATGGCGTGGCGGCGGCAGGGTCTGAACAGACCGTGCTGCACGTCCTGGACACGACGACAGGCAAGGACCTGCCCGACCTCATCGACCGCATGGAGGCCGACTACACGCACCCCTGCTGGCTGCCGGATGCCAGCGGGTTCGTCTACAGCCGCCGGCGGCAACTGCCGGCCGATGCACCGGCCACCGAAGGTTACAAACAGACCCGCGCCTGCTTCCACAACCTCGGCGCCGATCCCGCGAAGGATCCGGTCGTGTTCGCGATGAACACGTCCCCGGCCGCGGCGCTTTCCGAAGTCGATTTCCCCAGCATCGTTCTCACCACCGGTTCGCGCTTCGCGATCGGCAAGATCAAACACGGCGATGCCAACGAATTGACGTTGTACGCCGCGCCGCTCTCGGCTCTGCGGGAGCAGCAGATTCCCTGGAAAAAGATCTGCGACGCCAAAGATGAAGTCGAGGAATTCGCTGTTCACGGCGACGATGTCTACCTCATGACCGCGGCCGGCGCTCCGCGCTATCGGGTTGTGACCGCACCCCTGGATGCCCCGGACTTCACGAAAGTACAAAACGCGGTTCCCGCCGGCGAAGCCGTGATCACCGGCATCGCCGCGGCCAAGGATGCTCTCTATGTCGCCCTGTTGGACAATGGCGTGTCAAAGGTCGGCCGCGTGGCCTTCGAGGCCGGCGCAAAACTGGAAATGATCGCGCTTCCGGCCGAGGCGTCCGACGGACATCCGACGACGGTACACCCCGACGTGGATGGTGCGCTGGTCACCACCAGTTCCTGGACCCGCGGCGGCCGGATCTACGCATACGATCCGAAGACGCGCGCCCTGGCCGACACCAATCTCCGGCCACGCGGCAAGTACGACGATGTGGAAGGCTACGAATCGGCCGAAGTGCTGGTGCCAAGTCACGACGGTGTCAAGGTGCCGCTTTCCATCCTTTACAGGAAAGGGATCAAGCTCGATGGCTCGCATCCCACGCTGGTCTCCGGTTACGGCGGCTACGGCATGCGCAGTTCGGCGGCCTTCAATCCCGTGCGCCTGGCCTGGCTGGAGCGGGGCGGCGTGCTGGCCATCGCCCATGTGCGTGGCGGCGGCGAGTATGGCAAGGAATGGCACATGGCCGGCCGGCAGCAAACCAAGCCCAACACCTGGAAGGACTTCATCGCCTGTTGCGAATACCTGGTGCAGAAGGGATATACCTCGACGCCCAGACTGGCCGGCCTTGGCGGCAGCGCCGGCGGTATCCTCATTGGCCGGGCCATCACCGAACGCCCCGACCTGTACGCGGCCGCCATCATCGAGGTCGGCTGCCTCGATATGCTGCGCTTCGAGACCACAACCAACGGCGTCCCCAATATCCCGGAACTCGGCAGCACTCGGACCAAAGAAGGTTTCGAGTCGCTCCTGCGTATGAGTTCGTATCACCAGGTAAAGGACGGGACGAAATACCCGGCCGTGCTGCTGACCCACGGCATCAACGACCCTCGGGTGGAACCGTGGATGTCCGCCAAGATGACGGCCCGCCTGCAACGCGCGACGACCAGTGGCAAGCCCGTGCTGTTCCGCGTCGACTACGACGCCGGCCACGGCATCGGCTCTACCAGGACGCAGCGGCAGGAACAGACTGCGGACATGTGGGCCTTTCTATTCTGGCAAATGGCTGAAGAAGGCTTTGGACGGTAGGCATTCCCCACAGTCTGACGAGCCCTCACCATCTTCGGAGCAAACCATGAGACAGAACCTGCTGCCCTTGCTGTTGGCGTGTCTGGTGCTATGGCCGCCACTTGGTGTTCACGCCGACGACTGGCCACAGTGGATGGGGCCGCAACGCGATGGTATCTGGCGTGAAACCGGAATCATCGACAAGTTCCCCGATGGCGGGCCGAAGATCCGCTGGCGTGTGCCCGTGGGCGCCGGCTACTCCAGCCCCACGGTCGCCGAGGGCAAGGTCATCATCCACGACCGCCAGGCGAAACCCGGCGTGTCCAAGTCGCCGAACGCGTCTGGCCGAGCCGGCATCCCGGGCATCGAGCGCGTGGTCTGTCTCGAAGAGACTACCGGCAAGACACTCTGGGTCCAGGAGTACACCTGTGACTACACCATGAGCTACGCCGCCGGCCCTCGGGCTGCGCCGATCGTCAGCGGCGGCCGCGTATACACCTTCGGCGGAGAAGGCGACTTGCAGTGCCGCGAGTTTGCCGATGGCAAACTGGTCTGGCAAAAGCGTCTGGGGACGGAGCGGACTCCCGTTTGGGGCTTCTCCGCCAGCCCGTTGATCGAGGGGGACAAGCTGATCGCGATCAGCGCGGATCCGGCCGGAATCGTGACGGCGCTGAACAAAGACACAGGCGAGTTCTTGTGGAAGGCGATCCCGGCCAGGGAACCTGGTTACTCCTCGCCCGTGGTGATCGAAGCCGGGGGCAAGCGGCAGCTCATCTTCTGGAGCCCGCAGGCGCTGAACTCGCTGGACCCGGATACGGGTAAGGTCTACTGGTCCGAGCCGTGTACGAGCAAACAGGGCATGAGCATCGCCACGCCCCGCCGTGTCGGCGACCTGCTGCTGGTGACCGCGTTCTACGACGGCGCGATGATGATGCGCCTCGACCCCGACAAACCCGCGGCCACGCGGCTGTGGAAAGTCGGCGGCAAGAGCGAGCGGAATACGGCCGGCCTGCACGCGGTCATGTGTACGCCGGTGATTAAGGACGACTATATCTACGGCGTGTGCAGCTATGGCCAATTGCGCTGCCTCAAGGCCCAGACCGCCGAGCGCGTCTGGGAGACGCTGGCCGCGACCACCAGCGACAACAACCCCACGCGGTGGGGCAACGCCTTCATCGTGGCCAATGGCGACCGGTACTTCCTGTTCAACGAGAAGGGCGACCTTATCATCGCCCGGCTGACCCCAGAGGGATACCGGGAAACCAGTCGGGCACATCTCGTCGATCCCACTAATGTGGACCCGGGTCGGCCAGTGGTGTGGTGCCAACCCGCGTTTGCCAACCGCTGCGCGTACGTCCGCAATGACAAGGAACTGGTCTGTGTATCGCTGACGGTGGGAATGCCGTGAGAGCGCTTTCGCGCTGTCTTGGATTGAGACAACCCACCTCCGCATCACAAAGGCCAGGCAGCCGGTTCGCCATCGGTGGTGCCATTGGATCGTGTGCAGGTTGAAAGCTTGCACAACAGCCGCTACGCCAATGTGAAGACCGCTCTAATGCATTGCTTTCCCACGACTTACGTCGTGGGGTAATGTGTGTCGCCCCAGCCGGGCTGAAAACGCGGGCGCTGGATCGGAGTGGATACTCGATCCCTTCACCAACCATAATCCCTTTCCCTGCCCCGGTTTGGCGTTCGTGACACCTTCGGGTGTTGCGCGCGCCTGTTGCGCGCGCCAAAGAATTTCCATTTTTACAAATCACACCCCCACAGCGTACACCCGCATTTTGCGCTGCGCGCTGTTGCGCGCAAGGCGTTCCAGTAGGTTACACGGGCATTTTGGGAGAAGAAACGAGGGTTTGCGACGAACAGATACGCGAAGGAGACCGATCATGACCCAGACATCCCAACCCATGGTGATATCCTATTCCAGGTTTTCCAGCCCCGAACAGGCCAAGGGTGACTCGAAACGCCGACAGGCAGACGCTGCGCAGGCCTGGTGCAGGAATCATGGATGCATTCTCACCGAGACCCTACACGATGCCGGCCTGTCCGCATACCACGGAGCCAACTCCACCGAAGGTCACCTGGCCCGGTTCTTGAAAATGATAGAGGCGGGATCTATACCGTCCGGCTCCACTCTCATCGTGGAATCATTGGACCGCCTCAGTCGCCAGGCGGTCGAGACTGCCGTGACCCAGTTCATGAGGATCGTAGATGCCGGTGTTCGGGTTGTTACGCTCTTCGACGGCCAGACATACCAGAAGGGCGAAATGGACCTTGGCAAGCTGATGATTTCCATTCTCGCCATGCATGTCGCCTTCGAAGAATCGCAGAAGAAATCGATCCGATCCAAAGCGGCCAACGCCGCCAAGCGGAAGTCGGGCAGCATCCTGCCGGATCGTTGGCGGCAAGATCGTTCTGGACGAAACGAAGGCCGACGTCATCAGAGAGATGGCCGCTATGTCCATCGCCGGCCATGGCAATACCGCCGTCGCCAAGATGGTCAACGCCAAGTACCCCGACTTCTGTGCCAAGGGGTTCATCAACCCCAGCGGTGTCCACTTCATATTGCGGAATCCTGCCCTGACTGGCCGGCATCAGCCAATGACGCTTTCCCGCCAGGGTGCCAAGCGGGTTCGGACTGCCGTGGGGCCGTTGATCGAAGGCTACTACCCCCGGATCCTCAGTGACGATGAGTTCTTCGCGGTTCAACATGCCCGAGCCGGCCGCCGGCGTAGTGGTGGCCCCAGCACCCAATGGACGAACCTCTTCAGTGGCCTACTTCGCGATGCGGACGGATCATCGTTGACTGTTATCCGTTCAGGTGTCCAGAACAAGCACAGGTCATTTGTGTCTTCCGCTGCCGCCCGTGGTTCCATCGGGGCATCGGCCTATGTTGCCTACCCCATCGTCCCGTTTGAGTCAGCCATCCTGGTCCAATTATCCGACGTCATCCTTCCCGCCATGGCCACCACCAGCAACAACGACGGGGCCGTCAAGGTTGCCAGTCTGACCAGCCAGATTGAGCAATTGGACAACAAGATCAAGGACATCCAGGCGCTCATCCTGAATACCAGTGCCGCCAGCGTAGTCGCCATGCTGACTCAACTGGATGACCGCCGCAAGGGTCTGGTCAAGGAACTGGACGCCGCCAAAGCTGAAGCGGCGGCAATGGCACTGGCCCCCATCGACGCCGCCCGCGA
>JBEKVL010000423.1:0-6062 GCA_049514055.1 Tepidisphaeraceae bacterium
TTGGCCGAGGAACTGGGCAAACAGGTGCGAGAATCGCGGGGTCTGGTCGCCAAGTTGCAGGATTCCACCCGCACCGCGACGACGGCCGGGGCGGCGTCGTCGGCTCAGTCGATCGATGAACTCAAGCAGGCCATCGGCCAACTGGACACGACAACCATCAAGCACACCGAGCAATTGAAGCTTTTGAAGGATGTCCTGGAGGAGCACATGAAGTGGCATCGCACGCATTCGGATGTCGGGGCGAAGTAGGGATGGTGGGTTCGGAGTTCAAGCTTCAGCTTGTCTCTCTTCTCCAGTGCAGAGGACCAAAGTATGACGCCCAACGAGCTTACAAAGCACCGGCGCGAGTGCTACGGGATTGATCCGATAGCCGATAATCTGCGCCGAGTGTGCTGTAACCGCTGGCTGCGGATTCACGGCCTGCCCGACGCGAAGCGCTATCCCGAAACGCAACAGGAGTATTCCATCATCCTGCACCGCCACAACGAGGCGTTGTCTGCCCTGCTGGTCCCGGGAAGCGAGGCCATTCTGATCACAACCGGCGGTTCTTCGCCCGAGGATCCGGCACCGGTTCAAGATCAGTATCTTCAGCACCCGATGGCTTGGCATTGGATGAGTTTCCTGGATGATCCGAACGATCCGTATCCGATCCTCTGGCATCTTTACGCCAGAGCCGTTGATTGGCAGTGGGGCACATTGGACGCAGAACTTCGCCAGGTCATCGATGACAAGAGCTCAAACGTGATGCTCATTGGTGTCGTGCAACGCGTCGTATACCACCCGTACGATGGCGGGGCCGACATTATCGCCCGGGACGAACGGCAGAGGGATTCGCTGAGGGAGAGGTTCCGCGACTGGCTGTCGTCGCGACCGGACGGTCTTTGACCGTAACGGTGTTGCACACCCTTGCAGCACGGGAGGGCGTTTATCCGACAAACGCCCAATCTTGGAACACGATTGCGGGGAAATATCGCCACCGGGGCGCCCAGAATGGGCTAGGTTGTGGCATGGCCATTGCTTATGCTGGTCGGACCAACCACCGCCTCTCATGGGCACATGCCATCATGCGCGCACTTATTGAACAGGGTCTTCCGGGTGTACTGACACGGCGCAGGTCGCCGCGGCCGGATTACACATTGCCGTTGCGGCTCCAGACCAGCGGGCAGTCGGCGGCGGTGCGTGAGGGCATTGAGATCAGGCGTATCCTGTGGGCGCGGGCGCTGTCGGATGGCTGGATCTGGCGCCGGGCATGTGGTCTGGGGCTATTGACGGCGATGATGCAGATCACCCTGGACATGGGGACGGATAGCTTCCCGCCGTGGGCCAGGGCGGCGAGAGTGTTATCGCTGGCGGCGATGGCCGTTGGTGTCGGCGTGATCTTGGCCGCGGGAAGCCGCGTGCGCGCGCAGATGATCCGGCGCGGTTTCTCGATCAATTGAACATGGGGCTATGCCAGCAGCACAAACAGCACGGTGGTGGCGACGAAGTTGTTGATCGCATGGGCGGTGGCCGGGGCGATCAGAGAGCCGCGCCACTCACGCAGGGCGGCCAGCATCAGGGCGATGAGGATCAGCACGGGCAGCCCGAGCAGGCCCTGGGGATGGATAATGGCGAAAATCACGGCGACGATCGGGGCGGACACCCACCATGGCCAGCGGCGGCGAAGGTGGTGGAAGAACGCCCCGCGGAAGAGAGTTTCCTCGATGATCGGCGCGAAGATGCAGGCGAGTGCGTAGACCCCGAGCATCTTGCGGAAGTCGCCGGTGATTTCGTTGAGCAGCGGGTGGCTGGGGGTGCGATCGCTGAACTGCATCAGGTAGCTGGTCAGCAGGATACCAAGGACGAGGATGGGGAGAAACGCGAGATACCCCGCGAAGCCGCACAGGACTTCCTTGGCCCAGCCGCGGCCGGCGTGCCAGCCGAGGGCGAGGCGGACCTCCGTCCACGGCCGGCCGTTGAGCGCCGGCCAGCAGATGGCGAACACCACCAGAGGCGTGAGCAGCCAGGCGTAGGAGAGGGAAATGCTGGTGAACACCAGACGCATGGCCAGGCCGCCGGCCATCCAGAGCAACAGGTAGAGGGCGAAGCATTCAAGGTAGACGGATCGATGGCCTTCAGTGGAAGCAATATCGCCGGCCTCGCCGGAGTCTGGAACATAGCGTCGCTGAATGGAACCGATGCAGGCCAGGACGATGAGCAGCACCAGCACGCCCAGGCCAAGGGCCACGGCGACGAGTGCGGCGATGCCGATGGCGAGCATCCACCAGAGGGCGCGCTGGGCGGGAATGCGCACGGCTTCGCGCGCGTCGGCGGAGGCTCCGGGGGCGTGGGAAACGGCGAGTTGGCCGAACCACGCATGACGCTGGATGAGGGCGGATTGCCTGGCGTCGGTGAGCGGCAGGGGGGACGGATTGTAGATGCGCAACAGGGAGTCGATGTCGTCCTGGAGAGCCGTGGCGGCAGGGTCGCTGGCGAGGGATTCGAGGGTCTTGCGGGCGGCGTCGCGCTGATCGAGTTCGACGAGAACGGGAACGAGCCGGAAGCGCTCGAGCGGGGAACGGGCCAATTTCTGAATCTGCGCCACGACTTTCTGGAGTTCGGCCGGGCTGCCCGCGAGCATCGGCTTCGCCCCGACGCAGTAGCGGGCCGTGATGAGCAGTTGGGTGGAAGGCTCAACAGGGTCGATGGCGGGCGCCTGGATGGAGAGGATCTTCCTGATCTGTGTGGAGAAGAACGGCGTGGCCGCCGCGGCGAGGATGATGAGCCAGGCGAGGATGGGCCGAAGAAGGCGCATGGATGCAAGCGAGAATAGCAGGGAAGTGATGGAATGACCACTTTGGGAGTGCGGCGGCTCGACGCCGCTTTTCCATGTGCGGCACGGTCGATCTTGAAGTCCAGGATCAGTCCAAAGCGGCGAAAAATGCCGCCAATTCGCCGCCGAGCGAGTCAGGGGTGTCATTACGCGAGTCACGACGCCGATGGGAAAGCGGTGTCAAGCCACCGCACTTCAAAGTCGGCTCCTGTGTATCATGCAGGCCATGTCCGATGGCGAAACAACTCCCGTCCCGCGCGGCGCCGAGCGGCAGCTTACCTTCGCCCCGCACGGCCACATTCTCACCAACACCGGCGTATTCTCCCCCGATGGCCGCTGGATTGTCTACGATGTCCGCAGCGACGTGGCCGGTGATGTGTTCGATGGCGAGCGCATCGAGATGGTCAACGTGGATACTGGCGAAGTGCGCCTGCTTTATCAGTCGCGCAATGGCGCTCACTGCGGTGTGGCCACCTGGGACACGCAACGCGACCGCGTCGTCTTCATCCTCGGCCCCGAGAACCCAACTCTCGATTTTGCCTACGCAGCCTGCCGCCGCCAGGGCGTGATCGTGGATATCGGCAATCCCAACCACGCGATCAACCTTGATGCCCGCGCTCTCGTGTCGCCCTTCACGCCCGGCGCGCTTCGTGGCGGGACGCACGTCCACGTCTTCAGCCCCGACGGTAACCTCGTGAGTTTTACGTACCAGGACCATATCCTCTCGCAATTCACCGAAGAGACGCCGCAACACGACGTCGACCTGCGCAACCTAGGCGTCAGCGCGCTGGGCAAGCCGGTGAAACCCACGCACGAACACGAGCGCAATCACGACGGCATCGCCTTCTCGGTGCTGGTGACCCGCACCACGGCCAACCCGCGCCCCGGTTCCGACGACATCTCACGGGCGTTCGAGGAAGGCTGGGTCCGCACCCCAGTGCGGCCGGTGCCCTCATCGGCTGAGGCCGGAAATGGGGATTCCGCCAGTGAGGGCACTGGCGGCACTTGGTCTCTCGCCTTCCAGGGCCATGTGCTGACGCAGGATGGCAGTACCATTTCCGAAGTCTTCATCGTCGATCTGCCCGATGACCTGACCCAAAGCGACGACGGTCCGCTTCAGGGCACGGAAACCCGCCGCCCCTTTCCGCCGGAGGGTTGTGTCCAGCGCCGTCTTACTTGCACCGCCGGCCGCAAGTATCCCGGCATCCAGGGCCCGCGGCACTGGCTCCGCAGTTCACCTGCCGACTCGCGCATCGCCTTTCTCATGAAGGACGACGACGGCATCGTGCAACTCTGGACCATCGCCCCGGCCGGCGGCCGGCCGCGCCAGCTGACTCACAATTTCCGGCCCATCGCTTCGGCCTTCTCCTGGAGCCCCGATGGCAACTATATCGCTCACATCATGGACAACAGCGTGTGTCTGACGGATGCCAAGTCCGGCCAGACACATCGGCTCACGCAGCCCGGCAGAGGTGCCGGCGCCCTCGCCGGCACTGGGTCCGGAGTGCCGACGGGGGCGTCGGCACCACTGCCCGAGGCGTGCGTGTTCTCGCCCGATGGGCGGCACATTGCCTTCGTTCGACAGGTGGACGGATGGAACCAGCTCTTCGTGTTGTCGTTGTAGCGGTAGCACAACACTGTCATCATTGTCGATCCGTCCACCGGACTGCCGTCCGGCTGTGTTTGACGGAGCTGTTACCCTGATATATGGTCACCCTTGCCTCGTCCGCTCCGCGTGCAAGAGACCGGAACCGAAATCCGGGTATCCGAACCGAGGTCGTCCAATGCCCGAGCGCGAACTCAAGCTCAACCAGTTGCCAGGCCAGTCGAAGCAGGAATCCCGATTGCTGCTGGAGGAACACAGCCACTGCGAAATACCCGCCGGTTGCGGCGGGGTCGTGCTCCGCTGGCGAAACCCGGAAACGGGGATGCCCGTGCGTTTGTGGCTGCTCTCGCCGGGAAAGTACGAGATGTTCCTCGACGGCGTGCCCATGAACAGCAATCGCCCCATCATCTCCTTCGGACGACACCTTCTGTCGCTGCGTTTCACCGAAGCCACCGCCGGACAGGGGCTGTTCATGTTCGCGGCCCATTTTTGCCCCACTCCGTCGCTGGACAGAAATGCGCCTCTCAATCCGCGGCAGACCCTGCTCTCGCAACCCGACGGAAGCTGGCGACATTGTGTTGGCGATCCCTCAAGCGATGCCTGGCGCTCGCTGGATTTCGACGATTCCCGCTGGACGCCGCTGATCCGCCGGCCCCTGGTCAAGCCGGCGGAAAACGAATACGCCCGGCGACATCAGTACGAGATGCTCACGAAACTGGCCGCCGAACCGCTCGGCTCCGGCCGGCCGGGAGACGTCGTCTGTGTCCGAAGAGTCATCCACCTCACGCGCGAGTGCTTTGAATCCCGATGACTACGAACCATGTCAGCCTGACCGACGCGCCGCTGGTCCTGGTGCCGCAGCACTTTGGCTGCATCGTCTACGACCGCCGGACCTGCCAGTACCTGCCGTTTGACCGGGAGGCGACGGGTGTGCTGCGCGACTTGTCCCGCAGATCGCTGGCCGAAGTGTTGGCCGCTTGTCCCGACGCACCGGAGCGTGCGCGGATTCTGGCGTTCTGCGACTGGGGCAGTGCGCTTGGGTTGTTCACGCTTGATGATCGCTGGGCCGGGGCGGTTCTGGAGATCACCCCGCCGCACGACCATCTCACCGGGCCGCTGACGGTTCACCTGGAACTGACCGCCCGTTGCAACCTGCAATGCCGCCACTGCTTTGCCGAGTCATCCCCGTCGCGCGGCACGCACGATGAATTGCCCCTGGACGAACTGGAGCAATTATTTGTGGACATGGCCTCCTGTGGCGCCTTCCGGCTGGGAATAACCGGCGGCGAACCCCTGCTCCGGGGTGACCTGGCTGATGTGCTCCGGCTGGCCGGGCGGCACGGCCTGTCCCCGTGTCTGACCACAAATGGGTTGCTCATTACCGACGACCTCGCCCGGCAACTTGCCGATATGCGTCTGGCCTGGCTCAACGTGAGTCTCGATGGAGCGTCGGCTCGGACACACGACGCCGTGCGCGGGCCGGGCGCGTTTGAGCGGACCCTGAGCCGAATCACCGTACTGCGCCGCCACGTTCCTTTCAGCCTGGCGTTCACGGTCATGGCTCAGAATCTCGATGAGATAGGCGTCTGCGCACAACTTGCCCGCGACGTGGGGGCGCAAGCCGCGGTTTTCCGGCCGCTCTAC
>JBEKVL010000424.1:0-6059 GCA_049514055.1 Tepidisphaeraceae bacterium
TTTTGAAACAGACGATGTTCCATACCGTCGTGTCGAAACTCCCGCCCCGTTTCCGCGCTCTGCTGCTGGACGAGTTGTGTCGTCAAACCTGACCGCCAAACGTGGCAAAAGTCGAGCTCAGAGGATGTGAATAAATCGAAAGAACGACTCGAAAAACCGCATTTTCTGGCGAATATCGAGGGTCAAAATCAACTAATTCACAGGCTCCCAGGGCGGTACTCCGCCGTGAAAACTCCGAAACCGTATTTCGGATGCTCCGAAGACGTGCTTCAGGTGACTGCAACGTCATTCTAGCGTCGTCTACCCTTTACATAGCCGTCATGCACAAGTAGAGTACGTCTTCATCGCCAACAGGGAGAAACTGAATGATTTCTATTCGATGCCAATGCGGCCACACGCTCACGGCAGACGAGAGCAAACCCGCCAAGGACCGCCGCTGCCCGGAATGCGGCCAGCGGGTGCGCATTGCGTGCGCCGAGACACTCCCCGCCGGCGCCGGCGAGGCGGATTTCGACGCCGTGCTGGTTCAGCAGGCCGGCCCGGCCGCCGCGGGTCAATCGGGAGGCTGCATCGCGCTGGGTGGCTGCGCGGAAATCAGCATCGGCCGGCTGCCGGGAAGCACCATCGAGCTTCCAGGCCAGAAGGTGTCGCGCCAGCACGCCAAGCTCATTCGCGTCGATTTCGGCCCGTCGCGGTGGAAGATCGCCGACGCCGGCAGCAGCGCCGGGTTGTTCGTCAATGGGCAGCGCATCGAGGAACATGACCTGGAGCCGGGCGATACAATCGTCATCGGAGAGTATAAGTTCAAATACACTCTGCTCTCAGCGGCAGTGGCCGGGCCGGCGGCGCTGCCAGCGGCGACGGCGCCTTACACACGGCCTGCCGGCCCGAGCTTCTGGACCACGCCCAAGATTGTGGGTGCTGCCGTTGGCGGAGTTGTGGTGGTGCTGATCGTGTTGGTGCTGGCGGTGCTCGTGCCGGCATTCTCGGCCGCCCGAGGGAGGGCGCAGAGCGTTCTGTGCGCCAGTCAACTGCGGCAAATCGGCAACGCCTGCGCGCAGTACCAGCAACAATTCGGAAAATACCCACCGACCCTCGGCGATCTGGCGGTGGTGCCGGGGATATCCGGGACGATGTTCATCTGTCCCGGCGACGGAGGCAATGCGCCTGCGGCCCCGGCGGATCAGCAGCGACTGGCGGCCTGGATCAATCAATACACGAGCTACACCTATTCCGGCCCGACGCTGCCGGGTGGCATTGTGGCATACGAGAAGAGCGGCACTCACGAGGCCGGGCTGGCCAATGCACTTCGATACGACGGCGGTGTGGATCGGCTGGCCGCGGCCGACCTCCAGCGCCAGTTGAGCGGCCCTCCGGCCGCGCCGGCGGTGGCTATCTCCGGCCAGATGCCCACGTTGCCGACAGCGGTGACGCCCGCACTATCGACGGCCAAGGCCAGGGCGCAGGGCGTTTTGTGTGGGAGTCAATTGAGACAGATCGGCAACGCGTGCGCGCAATACCAGCAGCAATACGGATCATACCCGGCGAAACTCGGTGATTTGACCGCGATATCAGGAATCTCCGGCGAGATGTTCATCTGTCCCGGCGACAAAGGCAATGCGCCTCCGGCACCAACGGATAAGCAACAACTGGCAACCTGGATCAATCAATACACCAGCTACACCTATTCCGGGCCGACGCTGCCCGGCGGCATTGTGGCGTACGAGAAACCTGGCGTTCACGAGGCCGGACTGGTCAATGTACTTCTGGCCGACGGCGCCGTGGATCGGCTGACGGCCGCCGACCTCCAACGCCAATTGAGCGGAGCCGCGGCCGCGCCGGCGGTGGTGAACTCCGGCCGGACGCCCGCCATTCAAGTTCCAAATGCTCCCGCGCCGACGGCGCCCAACACGCCCGCGGCCACACCCAGGCTGCCCCGACCGCCGCTGTCGTCTTTGCCCACGATCACGCTTCCTGCGCGAATGCCGATTTCGCTCGCCGACGCGCGCAAGGATTTCAAGACCCGGTTGACGCGGCAGGTGGCCACGGCCGATCCCGTTGAGAAACCGCCGGTCAATCTCTTCCGCACCGTCCAATACAACGCGCCGCCAGGCAAACTGGCCGCCTACCTCACCCCCGATCCGAACGACGGAGCGAAGCATCCGGCCATCATCTGGATCACCGGCGGCGACTGCAACTCCGTCGGGGACGTCTGGACCGCCGCCCGCGCTGACAACGACCAGACGGCCGCCGCCTACCGCAAGGCAGGCATGATCATGATGTTCCCGTCGCTGCGCGGCGGCAATGGAAACCCCGGACACAAGGAGGGGTTCTATGGAGAGGTCGACGACGTTCTGGCGGCAGCGGATTACCTGGCCGTTCAACCGTATGTGGATCCATCCCGCATCTATCTGGGCGGCCACAGCACCGGAGGAACGCTGGCCCTGCTGGTGGCCGAATGCTCGGATCGCTTCCGCGCTGTGATTTCATTCGGGCCGGTCAACGATGTGAAGAATTATGGCGACGACACAGTCACGCTTCCCTTTGACAAGAGTAAGGTGCGGGAGTTGCAGCTTCGCGCTCCCGGCATATGGTTGGACGCCCTCAAGACGCCGACCTTTGTATTTGAGGGCGACCAGGCTCCGACCAACAAGGACGCACTCTACGCGATGGTCATAGCCTCGACCACGCCGAAGGTGCAGTTCTTTGTCGTCAAGGGCAAGAGCCACTTCACAATCATGGCTCCGACGAACCAACTCATCGCCGACAAGATCAAGCGCGATATCGGGCCGACAACGAACCTGGCATTCGCGGCGAACGAATTGCCTGGAATGACACCCATCCGTCCAAGAGATGCGACCACTTATGCCAAATCAGTCACGATGGCCGTTACCGGGAAGCCAGTCAAGGAACCGGCGATGCGCGTGAGCATCGACAGAATGGCGTGGGATCTTGAGCGCGATGACTCCGATAACCGACCGCGCCTGGCCAGCTATGCTGGGAAGTATCTTGAACTCAGAGGAATGGTCGACAGTGTGGAAACGGAACAATTCGCCATGCCGCATGTTGAAGTCCGCGAGGACGCAACTGGCCGCAGGCTGTTCAACCTCTTCTGTTACCTCGCGAAGGATCCGCTCCAACTGGACTTGGCCGACGATCTAACCCCAGGACAAGAGGTGTTGATCTGCGGGACCTTCACCTCCGAGCCCACGCTGGCGGCAATGAACAATTGCACGATCATTGCCGTGGGATCCGATCCGGCCCTGCCAGTGTCTGCGGAACAATTGTGCAAGGATTTTGCCGCCGATGCGAAGCAGGCTCGGGCCAAGTATACCGACAAGGTGCTGTTGATTGCTGGAACGGTACGGCAAGTGATTGCAGCCGGGAACCAAGTATTTCTTGAGGGAGGCGAGGCTGCAAACGCCATTGCTGTCCAGGCTCTGGTGTTCCGCGCGAATGTGGCAGCCGGCCAGAAGGTCCGCATCAAGGCGAAATTCAGCGATTTCCGCGACAATCGGATCGTCGTCCAGCAAGGGCGCATTCTGAAAGAGGCGTCGAGTACCGGCGCCGCCGAAAATACTCCTCTGCCCGATCCGGCTCTCCAGCCCGTCGAAGTAACACCGACACCCGCCGCCAGGCCATCAGGCGTCAACGCGATGGCCATGCGCTTACGCCAAAATGCGTCGGCCATCATCGGCACCGAGGAAGGGAATCCCGGCAGTTATCGTTTCCCGTTGACGAAGCAGTTCGTCGGTATCAATTACAGCCTGACAAAAGGGGCCGGCCCCAAGGTGCTGCGGTACATCAACGCGTTCACGTCACAATCGCCCCTGCCGGCCAGGGACGCCGAGCAGAGCGTCCGGGCGCGCGATGGCTACGTGGTCCATGGGCTGATTGTCGACGCGGACAAATCTGTGAACGCCATTCGCATTATCTTTGTCCGCCTCAATGGAGATCGCATCGTGCCCGGCGACACCTACACCAGTGACTGGCTGGGCACGCCCCAAACTGACAAACCGACGACTCTCGACAGTAACGGCCGGCGCGTCGTGGGCGTCGTCTGCTATGAAGGGGATGCGCGACTGAACGCGATTGGCCTCGCGCTCGCGCCGGAGAAATGACTGCGGCGCCTCAACGTGGAGCCTATCGCGACTGGACATCAAGTGGGGCGCGGTGTTGCGAAGATGCTTGTGTCGCCCTTTCAGGGCTTGGGATGACTACGAATAATGCAGCCCATGGTTGCCTTGGATCGCCCCGTTGGGGCTGGGGCCGGGGCCGGGGCGGTAGTGGCGAGCCTACACGATGCGAATGGGCACCCCGTGATCGGCGAGAAACTGCTTGACGGCGGGGACCGAGTGCTCCTTGAAGTGGAAGACCGACGCGGCCAGGGCGGCGTCGGCTTTGCCGGCGGTCAGGACGTCGAACATGTGCTGGGGGGAACCGGCACCGCCGGAAGCCACCACGGGAATCTTCACGGCGTCGGAGACGGCGGCGGTCATCTCGATGTCGTATCCTTCCTTGGTGCCGTCGGCGTTCATGACGTTGAGCACGATCTCGCCCGCGCCGGAATCCTCGGCCTGTTTCACCCACTGCATGACGTCGATGCCGGTGTCGACCCGGCCGCCGTTGATGAAGACGCACCATTTTTCGGTGCCGTCGATGGTGACGCGGTTGGCGTCGAGGCCCAGGACGGTGGCGCAGCGGCCGAACTTGCGGGAGATTTCGGCGATGAGTTTGGGGTTCTTCACGGCGGCGGAGTTGACGGAGACTTTTTCAGCGCCGGCCTGGATGAGGCGGGTGGCGTCGTCGAGGGTGCGGATGCCGCCGCCGACGGTCAGGGGCATGAAGATGTGCTCCATGACCTTGCGGACGAGGTCGGCCATGATGTCGCGGCCTTCGTGGCTGGCGGTAATGTCGTAGAAGACGAGTTCATCCGCGCCGTCGTCCTGATAGCGACGGGCCTGCTCCACGGGATCGCCGGCGTCGACGTGGTCGAAGAACTTGATGCCCTTGACGACGGCAAATTCAAATGGGTCAGGGATCAATTCGACGCGTCAGGCGGTGGCCCTTCGTGGTTCGTCCGCATTCACGCAGTTCAAATCGCCACGGATGTCGCGGATCCCACGGACAGTGCAACACGTTGTTCCTCCGTCTCCTTGTCTTGATCCGTGCCGCAACCCATCATTCTCTTCGCAGGTTGAGAGAATTCCCATCCCTCTGTCGCCTCGTCGCTCAGTCGCTCCGGTTGCGGCCTTGCCGTCCCCTCCCTTCGTCGCTCCGTCGCTCAATCGTTTCGTCGCTTCCGTTGCGGCGGCCCTTCGTGGTTGACAATTCCCAGCCCCCGGCCAACCGCCAATACGCCGGACCACGCCAATGGCCCCCGCCAAATAATCAAACAAAAACCGTACAAATCATCTTGACACATTACTAACTGTGTGATATCGTCACAGTTATGATCAGCGATCATCCATCCTCATTCTCTCCAGCATTCCGCACTCTTCTTTCCGCTTTCCGCTGGCAACTGGCAACCGGCAACCAACAACTGGCAACTGTCTCTCATTCCGCATTCATCGCTCATCCTTCATCCTTCCGCCCCCTGGCAACTCCGGTCGATCCTCTGTCGATCCCACGTCGGTTTTGCGTCGGTTCTATGTCTGTTTTACGTCTGTTTAATGTCGGTTCTACGTCGGTTTGCGGTCTCTTTTCGGTCGGCATTTCCGCCCATCGACCGCACCTAACTTCGCGCAACCCATTAGAAAGGAGACACTTATGCTCGATCTCACCACCCACACCCGCGCCCAGACGATCTTTTTACGCGCCTTCCGCCTCCAACCCACCGGCCCCACCCCCGACCAGTGGCCCTCCCCGCTATAGCCTCTTGCCGTTATAGTCGGCGTGGCGAATGCGAGCGCCCCAGTGCGGGGTCTTCGCACTTCGTGCCTGTATGCCTGTGTGCCTGTGTGCCTTTGTATCTTTGTGCCTCCGTGCCTTATGCAACTTCCCATCCCCTCCTCCCTCGCCGACAAACCGCTCGCGGGCGTGTTGCGCCAACTCAAACC
>JBEKVL010000425.1:0-8661 GCA_049514055.1 Tepidisphaeraceae bacterium
GGTCCAAGCCAACCGTGCTCCGACACCCATCGCGATGTTCCGATACTCTTGAGGACAATGTCGCGGACATCATAGATACGGGTGTCATAGGAGCCCGAAAACTGCTCTCGGACCAATGTGGCCAAGTTCTCTTCGGCAACCCAGTTGCCTCCCGCTCTGAGTTCGCGATCGTCGATCAACACCGTCATTCTCTTATCTTTGGCGAACTTCACCGGTGCGTCCCCGGCTTGATCGAGTTCAGCGCCGCAGGGCCAGTTGTTCGCTTGGCGGGCCTCCTGGGCATGCAACAGCTCGCCAAGAACACGTTCGATCCGGGCGCACTCTTCCATTGCCGCGGTGACGATAAGGCGTTCGCCAACCACGATTGTCGAAAGTGGGCGTCCCACGATCGAAGGGTGGGCGTCAAACCGCTGCATACAGTCCACTATCTCTTTCCCGGAAGTAACTGGGTCGTACGGGCCGCCTCCGCTTCCCCATGGCGGGGGCGCACTCCGCACCCGCCGTTTCGGTGCTCGCCCGTATGTGCGAGTCGCGAGGGCATCGGCCTCTTCTGTGAACTTCCTGGCTCCGCGTAATAGTGGCCCAATATCGAACGTCCGTGACACGACCGGACCAGTCGTTGGAAGCCGCATGTCGCCAATATGCAGTATCCGACCCTCCACTTCGATAGCTGAGCTTGAGTTCGCGACCAGAAACCGCGGAACCACCTTCAGCGCCGCCCGGCGAGTGACATGATCCAGGATGATCGGATCCGCGATCTGCCGCGCAGCAAGAGTGCGAGACGCATACTCATCGACGTCCAGCCGCAGCCCCAAGGCAACGCACAACTGATTGAGACCATCCAATGCACTGCCCGGACGTATTTCAAGGTGGTTGATGATCTCCCGCTCGGCCGTGAGTTCCGCTGCGGCCGGTGCCAGCCGCGATGGCGCGCGACAAAGCGCCCATACGGCCGCGGCTACTGGGATCGCTACCGCCACAAAGAAGATGAGAATGCCTCGCTTCATGTTTCTCGCCGAGGGCATTGTCTCTGAGATTCGGCCTGCTGCAACAGGTAGTGTTGCCTACGCCGCCGGCCGATAGTTGTAAGTGGCTGAAGGCGTTCGCGCTGGGCCATGGCCTTCGCGAAGCGATTGAGGCGGCGAGGCGCTGGGTCGCCCTTTCAGGGCTGGGAATTGGCGGGAATGATGTGGGGGCGTCGGCGCTGGAATCCCGGAGTGAACCCAAGGCGTTGCCCTGGGCTGCCTTGGGGTGCCCCTTTGGGGCGTGTGAAGGGCGGGGCGATTCGGTATTCGGGATTGGGGCTTCAATCGTCATTCACGAGCGAACATGTGTCGGAGTACGAACCCCACCGGCTGGAAATCCGCACCGAAAGACCCAAAGGGGGAAAGGCGCTTTCCAGGGAATTGGGCGCGCCCATCGCCATGTTGTCAGTTCGGCAGGATGTTGCAGGTCTGGGTTTTGGCGAAGATTTCGATGGGAATGACCCGTTCGACGTGGCCATCGGCGAAACCGGCGCAGGCGCGGCCGTTGTGGCGGGTGGTGAGCGCATCCGAATCCCACAGGGTCCAGACGCAGTAGCCGTCGTTGGGGAAACGTTCCTCGAAGATCAGGATCTTCTGCGAGGACAGCGGGATCTGCGACAGGCGGATGGTCGTGGTGTCGGCGGTTCCGTCGAGGTCGATCTGATAGTTGAAGGAATAGCTGAAATTCCTGTTCGGCTGGCTGGTGAAGGGATTGATGTTCTCATCGTCCGGGCATTGCATTACCTTGGCGCGGATCTGCGGCGAGGCGCCGAGATACTTCAGGAGCGATCCGAAGGTGTAGTTGGCCACGCCGTCGCTGTCGAAAGTGAAGGCAAACTGGGCGTACTGTGCGGTGGGGCGGACGCCGATCCATGGCGCCGGCGGCAGGTGGTCCTTGTTGTCCGAGGCATACTGCAGGAATGCCTGAAAGATCTGCCGCATGTCGCTGGCGCAGGCGACGGCCGAGGCTTGTTTCCTGGCATTGCCCAGGGCCGGCAGCAGCATTGCCACCAGCAGCGCGATGATGGCGATGACCACCAGCAACTCGACCAGTGTGAATCCCCGGCTGCGGCATTGTGTTCGCCTGTCGGACATGGTGCATCCTCGGTTTGCGTAAGGCTATCCGCCGCCGGGGGTATGCGTCAATGAGAAACCGCGAAAGAGAAACCACGAAAGTTGATGCCGGCGGCACGGCCAGCGCATTTGAGGCAGCCACGGCGGCCGGGTGGCCTCGGGGGGACAAGAATGTCCCGACAGACAGGCATGTCTGTCCTGCCGGCCAGCCAATGACAGGCAAGAATGCCTGTCCCACCGGGAATTACGCCAAATACGCTGGCCCTGGCGCCGGCGGTTCGAGGCGTCCGGTCCCGTGCGCTTGGGCGGCGAACCCGATATGATTGAGTGAGACTGGCGGTTGATAGATCATGAGCAAGACCATTCTGATCGTCGAAGACGAAGAGGTGCTGCGGCAATCCCTGGCCGAACTCCTGACGGACGAGGGGTTTTCGGTGGTGCAGGCGGCAAACGGCAAAGACGCGTATGCCTACGTGTTGAAGCAGTCGGTGGACCTGGTGTTGTCGGACATCCGCATGCCGGAGATGGACGGCCTGGTGTTGCTGGGGCACCTGCACCGGGTGATTCCGGAGACGCCGGTGATCCTGATCACGGCCTATGGGACGGTGGAAAGCGCTGTGTCGGCGATGAAGACCGGGGCCTACGATTATCTGCTGAAGCCGGTGCGTTTCGAGGACGTGCTGGCCAAGGCGCGGCGGGCGATCGAGTTCAAGGAACTTTCCAAGGCACAACAGGTTGTGACCGAGCAACTGGCCGAGGATTCCACGTTCCACAACCTCGTGGGTGTTTCGGCCGGCATGACCAGGCTGTTCGGCACGGTTCGCAAGCTGTCGAGCGTGAAGAGCAACGTGCTCATCGTGGGGGAGTCGGGCACGGGCAAGGAGCTATTCGCCCGGGCGATTCACTACAACGGCGTCACGCGAAGCAGGCCGTTCGTGGCGGTGAATTGCGGGGCGATTCCGGCGACGCTGATCGAGTCGGAACTGTTCGGCTATCGCCGCGGTGCGTTCACCGGCGCCATTCGCGACAAGGTGGGCTACTTCGAGGCGGCCAACGGCGGCACGCTGTTTCTGGACGAGCTTTCCGCGTTGCCGGTGGCGGTGCAGAGCTCGCTGCTGCGGGTGATCGAGGAGCGGGTGGTGGTGCCGGTGGGCGACACGCAGCCGCGGCAGATCGACGTGCGGATCATCGGGGCGTCGAACCGGGACCTGGAGCAGATGGTGCAGAAAGGGGAGTTCCGCGAGGACCTGCTGTACCGGCTCAATGTGGTGAAGCTCCAACTTCCGCCGCTGCGGCATCGCAAGGAGGACATCCCGCTGCTGGTGTCACACTTTGTTGACAAGTACACACGGGCGTTGAACAAGCAGATTCTGGGGATAACCAACGGGGCGATGCGGGCGATCCTCGGGCACGAGTGGCGGGGAAACGTGCGGGAACTGGAGAACGTGATCGAGCGGGCCGTCATTTTCGCCGAGGGCCGGCAGATCAGCATCGAGGACATGCCGTTCAACACGCAGGGTATTGCCGATGACACCGGCGAGGAACTGAAGGAGGCGCTGCGGCAGTTCGAGCGGCAGCACATTCTGGGCAGCCTGCGCCGGCATGACTACGACAAGGCCGAAACTGCCCGGCAGCTTGGCATAGGCATATCGAGCCTGTACCGGAAGATGGACGAACTGGGAATACCAAAGAATGTCGGCGAGCAGGGGGAGCCGGGCGGCGAAGCGGCGGCGGGTGGGTGAGGGGTCAAAGGTCATCGGCCCTGGATGAGGTCTTCCGTCTTGGCGCGGCGGGCGGGGTCGTGGAAATAGAGATACCGCCGGGCGGCGTCGATGCCGTGGCAGGCGGCGCAGACCTCGCGGTCGATGTTGGGGCGCAGCATCGCCTTGATGCTCAAGATCCTGCCGCGGTCGCTGGAGGTGGTGGCGGCTTCGCCCATGTCCCGGCCGTGGGGGATGTGGCAGGTGGCGCAACTGATGCGGTCGATCTTGCCGAAGTGGTCGACGATGACGCTGGGGCGTGTCGTCGCCTTGGCGAGGTCCTTGAGTGTTGTCACGGGATGCTCGAAGAACGCGGGTCGCGGGGCGCCGTCCCTGGCGTTGTTGTGGCATCCGAGACACAGTTGGGCGGCCGGCGACGGGGCCTCGGCGACTTTCTTCGCGGCCCAGAGCAGATCGCGGGACTCGCCTTCGACGGCATGGACGGAGTGGCAGGGGGCGCAACCTCGCTGGGTGGTGATGAACCTGGCGATGTGCTCCTTGTCGTGCATTGTTGTCTGAAGGTAGGTCGCCTCGGCGTGGCACTTGCCGCAGAGGTCGGTGGCCGACTGATTCGGCGAGACGCGCAACAGGCCGGCGGCGCCCGGCGCGGAGTGGGGATCATGGCAGGTCTTGCAGAGCAGTTTCCCGGCCGTGTCGGGGGCGGTGGGTTCGGCAAGCGGCAGACCGTGGTTGTTCCTGATGTCGGCCCTGGGGACGAAGTTCCGGGAGTGGAGCATCGGGCCGGACTGAGTGGCCTGGGTAACCTCAGACCAGGCCTGGACCGTATGGCAGCCGATGCAGACGCCGTCGCTGGCAAGCTGCCCCGGCGCGGGCGCGGCGGCCCACCGTTTCTTCTGCTCGTCGTTGCTGTGGGGCCGGTGGCAGGAGAGACAGAGGTCGTTCTTCGCGGCCGCTTCCGGTGGGAACGGTTTCTTGCAGACCTTGATGTCGTGGGCGTTGCCGGCCATTTTTGCCTGTGTGCTGTGGCACTGGATGCAGAGGGCGGTGGGCGACGAGGCTCGCAGCAGGGCCTTGGATTGTTTCTCGCCCACATGCACGTCATGGCAGGAGGAACAGGCGACCGAGCCGGCGCGATCGGGCGTGAAGCTGGTGTTGTAGAGCGGCAGGTTCATGCCGGCGGCCGCGTCTTTGGGTTTGGCGTCAGGGCCGGTGGGGTGGTTGAACTTGGCCAGCGACTTGTCGTGTCCGATGCCCTGGGGCGAATGGCACTGGGTGCAGGCGTCGTCGGCCGTCTTGAACGGCCGATCCGTCGCGGCCCACATGCGAGGCCCCTTGGCCTGGTGCATGGTGTGGCAGAAGCCGCAGCGGCCGGCGTCGGCGACGGTCGAGCCTTTGGCGTTCTTCAGGTCTTTCCTGTCGGTGAAGTCGTGTGGCTTGGACAGCTTCTGCGCGAGTTCCTGGTGGCAGTTGGCGCAGATCTGCTCGGGCGGCTGGCTGAGGAAGTGGGGGTTCTTGGTCTCGTGTGGATTGTGGCAGGTCTGGCAGGCGAGCGATTTGAAGTCGGGCGTTGGCGCGGGATAGAGCGTCAACTTGAGGTCACCGGGGAGTTTGTCCTGCTTGAGTAGAGCCTTGTGGGCCATGGGCAGGCCGGAGTGCCTGGCGGCGACCTGGCCGTCGGCATGGCAGGTCGTGCAGAGGCCCTGCGGATCGCCTTCGCGCGGGGTGGGTTTGCGCGAGTAGCTGTGGAAGGTATGGCAGGCTCCGCACAGGCCGGATTGGGCGATGGTTTCGTTGCGGACGTTCAGTTCCTTCGGGGCGGATTTGCCGAGGTCGTGTGCGGTGCCGAACATCGGCTTGCGGTCCTCGTGGCAGCGAATGCAGAACGCGCTGTCCTGCAAGGTATCCGCGAGCATGGCGCGCCCGGCGTGTCCATCGTGAACTTTGTGGCACGAGAGGCACACCAGCCGGTTGCCTTCGCCCAACTGGGTCTTCATGTCCTTGATGGCCTGGATCTGATACGCCTGGGTGATCACCGGGCTCTGGGGGTGGGCGTGTGCGGGATTTGTATCCCACATTGCCGGCCGCATCTGCTCGTGGCAGGTCGTGCAGAGCTGGCTGGAGTCATTGGCCATGAGCAGCAGATGGTCTTTCCCGCCGCCGTGGGCGCCGTGGCAGGTCTGGCAGACGACGAGATCCTGGTTGACGCCGGCCCGGGCACCCGCACGAGCGGATGCGAGCCGGCCGCCGGGCCCTTGGCCTTGTCCTGGTGGCACGACTTGCAGAGTTGGCCGGTCTCATTGCCGGTACGGAGGAAGAACGCTTCCTTGAGCGAACCGGTCATGCCGGCGTTGTGGGCGCTGTGGCAGGTGCGGCACGTGAGCTTGCCATCCTCGAGCGGCAAATCCTTCGGGACCGTCATGCCGGCCGACGGGGTTACGCCGGTGCGGTGGCTGTGTTCCTTCCAGACGAGCCGGCGTGAGTCGGCGACGGAACCATCGTGGCAGCCGAGGCACATATCCGGCTCGGCCGCCTGCGACTTCTCCGGCTTGTCCATGAGGAGTATGGCGGCCGGTTTCCTGAAACTGTCGACCCAGTCGAGATGGCAGATGGCGCAGTCCTTGCCGCTGTTAACCTGCGCCGGAGCGGGCAGGGCCGACAGGCACAGGAACAGAAAAGGCACGAAGGCACGAAGGCACGAAGGCACGGAGGGAAGAAGAGACGCGTCCGTGCAGGTTCGCGCGCGCGCAGGCCCGTGTGTGTCACTTCGTGCCTTCGTGCCTTCGTGCCTGTGTACCTTCGCGAACATGCTCCTCACGGCGCCCCTCCCGCCTTCGTCAGCAGGCTCAACACGGCCACGCGATTGGCCTTTAATTCAACGACATAGAGCTTTCCCGAGGCGTCGAAGCACATGCCCATGGGGTGTTGAAAATGCAGCGGTTGGCGCTGATCGTCGGTGAGGATCCCCTCCAGGAGTCCACGGGCGGAGAAGACCTGCACCACGCACAGCGTGGAGTCGGAGATGAAGACCTGGCCTCTGGAGTTGGTGGCGATGCCCTTGGGCCGGTAAACCTGGCCCAGTTCCACGCCCCAGCGCGAGACCTGACCCGCCCAGCGGTCGGTGGGGCTGATCATCTGGGCCCGGCCGCCGACGGCCTCGGTCACATAGACATAGTTCTCCTCGCCGATGGCGATCATGAAGGGGTACTGGAACTGGCCGAGCGCACTGCCCGCCGAGCCCATCACCGTCCAGGTGCCGGCCCTGGTGTCGCGGATCAATATCCGGTGGTTAGCGTTGTCGACGACGTACATGCGCGAACCGTCGGGAGTCAGCAAGACATCGGTGGGTTTGGCGGCTTTGTCCTTGTTCGCGGGCAGGGCGATGGTGTCCAGGACCTTGCCGCCGGCGTCGGTACACACGACGCGGTGATTGCCCGCGTCGGCGATCCAGAGCTTGTCCGAGCGGTCGACGAAGATGCCGTCCGGCTGACTGAACCCGCCCTCGATGATGTTGGTGAACTCGCCTTTGGGTCCGAAGCGCACGATGCGGTTGTCGGCCCCGTCGGATACGAAGACGGCGCCGAGCGAATCGACCGCCACGGCGTTGGGCATGTGCATCGGCTGTTGGCCGGCCGGCATCTCGATGTGCCTTTCCACTGTGGCCACGATGGCCTTGTCGGCGGGAATCGGCACGGCCGCCAGGACAGCGGGGAGAACCAATCCGAGAAACACGGATATCGCCGCTCTATTTTTCATCCGAACCTCCCATGGGTTTGGGCAAGTAGAACGGCGGCTTTCCCTCGAGAACCCCTTGCATGCGCTTGGCGAGCGGCAGGTCGCGCAGGTCCCTGGCGCGCGAGGGAAGATAGCCGACCGCGGCGTAGTCGATCAGGCCCGGCGAATCGGAGTGGCACATGACGCAGCCGGTGGGATGTTTGACGACGCCGGCGTGGGCCTTGTCTTCGAGGGCCTTGCGTTCGGCGCCGTCTCCCGCCAGGTACTGTCTTGCGAGCCGTTTCATCTGCTGGTTGTTGTCGGCGTAGCCTGCGATCGCGGCTTGGGGGATGAGCTTGGCGCCGTACTCACCCCGCGCGTACGACGGCAGCTCGGCGGCCAACCGTTGCACGGTCATCCGCCAGACCGGGCTGCCTGGCTCCAGTGTTTCCACCTGAATGAGCAAGTCCTCGAGCATACGCTCCGGCCCGCGCGCGGCGAGCATGGCTTTCAGCAGCGCGGCGATCGGAGCCTGTACGTCGGCCGGGGTTTTCTCGATGGCTTGGGCCTTTTCGTCGAGCAGCTTAATGAGCTGCAGGATGGCGGGAACGTCCTGTTGTTGTCCGTTCTGGATGTTCAGCCAGGCCATCTTGACCGGTTTGGTCGGGGGATCCCCGTGGCATGCCTGGCATTCCAGAAACGCCATGTGGAAGTTGGCGAACGCGGGCACCTTCATCTTCTTTCCGTGTGGAAGCGGTTCGTGGCATCCCGAGGCGGTGCAGCCGTTGCCGGGATCGGTCTGGAACCAGGTCTCGATGCGGTGATAGTGGGCCATGGGCGCGCGGGCGGCCTGCGACGAGACGCCGGGTGAGTCCGCTTCCCGCAGCGAGGCCACATCCGTCCTGGCCTGCCACTCCAGCATCTGCCTGGGCGTCTGCACCGGGCGCATGATGATGGCGATGAGGTAGGTCACGGCCAGGTAGCCCGCGTAGCAGAGCACCAGCATCAGGGCCAGCGCGTAAATCCGGGTGAAGGACTTTCCGATGAATCGGAGAATGCTCAGCGGATGGAGCGGATGTCGGCGGCGGATCGGGTCAGACATGGCCGGCCTCCTTGCCGCCTTCCAGTCC
>JBEKVL010000426.1:0-6034 GCA_049514055.1 Tepidisphaeraceae bacterium
GTTTCGGAACGTGGTGAAGGGACGCAAGTCGCCGAGGCGGACATCCTCGCAGCGGCAGACGATGGTGTTGTCGTCAGCCAGTGTTTTCAACTCCGGCCGAAGTTCAAAGGCGCTGCCGAGTTGCGCGGCGAATCGGCGGGATTTCCGACGTGGTCCGAAGAGAAGTTGCGCGGCGGGGACATTGCCGGCAGCAGCGTGGCCGGCGATATGGCCTTCGATGAGGGATTTTTCGAGGCCGCCGATGCCGGTGGTTTCGCCGGCACAGAAGATGTCGGGGACGGAGGATTGTTGGAGTTCATTGACCGTGACACATCCACTGTTGACGGCGCAGTCGAGCAGGCGGGGTAGTTCCAGTTGCGGGACAAGGAAGAAGCCGCAGGCGAGACAATCGCAGTGCTGGATGATTGGGCCGGAGCGCGTGGCGATCTTGACTTGGAGTTCGTGGCCGGTGTCGTAGGCGTGTGTGGGCCAGGCTCCGGCATGATAGGGAATGTCGAGCGTCTGCCATTTCAGCGAGGCGGCCTGGCGCAGTTTGCCAAGGCTGGTTAGCAGCGAGAGGCCAAAACGGACGAGGGTCTTCAGCGGGGTCTGCTCGACGATACACTGGATGGTTGCGCCATGACTTCGGAGTGTCGCGGCGGCCGGGAGGAGCAGGGGGCCGGAGCCGGCGACGATGATGCGTTTGCCGGCGACATTGAGCCCGGATTTGACCATGGCCTGGATGCCGCCGACGCCGAGAATGCGTGGTGAGGTCCAGCCAGGGAAGGGCAGAAAACGCTCGCGGGCACCCGTGGCGAGGATGAGTTTTCGGTAGCGGATTTCCACGGGTCGGCCGGCCTGTTCGGCGAGCAGCACGCCGGGCTCGGGCTGGGCGATGACCGTGGTGTCCAGGAGCCGAGCACACTTGAGTTGTGCGAAACGGGCGAGCCAGAGTTTGGAGTCGGCGGAGGTGGGCTGGGACGATTCACCACGCCAGATCTGGCCGCCCGGTGCGGGATTCTCATCAATGATACAGACAGTGAAACCGGCCTGCGTCGCGGCCCAGGCGGCGGCGAGACCGGCGGGACCGGCGCCGATGATGGCGATGTCGAAGGTATCAGGCATCTGTCGTGACCTCCATGCCTTCGGCAACGAGGAGATTACAGGTGCGCTGATGAGGCTGGCCGTTGATCGTGGCCCGACATTCGCAGCAGACACCCATGCCGCAGAGTGGACCGCGGGCCTCACCGGCCACCGAGCGGCGTGTGTGTGTGACACCCGCGTTGGTGATGGCGGTGGCAACAGTCGTGCCCGCCGGGGCGTGTATCTCGCGGTCGTTGAGTTTGAGACGCACCAGTTCAGGCATGGGGCGTCTCCTTTGCCAGACGGCCGGGCAGGTAGGCTTCGGCAGGAATCGGCGGCGTGCGATGCGGTACGTGAGCCGCGATCAACTCGGCCGTTGCCAGCGAGGTGGTGATGCCCAACCCTTCGTGGCCGGTGGCGAGATAGACGCCTTCCAAGCCAGGCACCGGGCCGATCAGCGGAAGTTTGTCTGGCGTGGCGGGACGGAAACCCGTCCAGGCGCGGATGGCAGTGAGCTCGGCCGGGGAAGATGACGCGGGCCTGGCCTGGTACCAGCCGGCAGTCACGGGCGAGGGCGCGATCGAGCAGGCATTTGGCCGCGGCAGGGGGGTAGACCATCGAGTCGCCGGGTATGCGCAATCCGCCGGCCAGGCCGGGGCGGAGGTTCGGTTCAGCCTCGGCGATCTGTCGCCCATCGAGCACTTGGACCTCGACGCCGCGCTGGCGATAGAACGCGGCCTTGCGCTGGACCTCGGCCAGTTCGACATCGTCGGTTGCGATCCAAAGCGTGCCACCATGATCATATTCGGCGTTCATCGGCAGGTTCTGTTGTCGCCACAACTCGACGGAATGCCGGGTGAGATTGAATTGGGCTTCGGAGTCGTCCATCACGACCAGGTGACCCATGGCGGCCGCGGTTGTGCCGGAACCAGGGCTTCGGCTTTCGACAACCGTGACGCACAGCCCTTCGCGTGCGAGGGCGTCAGCGATGGCGCATCCAATGATGCCCGCTCCGATGATGATGGCATCGCTTGCCGATTGGTTCATGAGTCTTCATCCGGAGGGCCGCAGGTCCACACGACCGCGTGACGAACGACCGCGGCGATTATTCTACGCTCGTATTCCCATGCAGAAAGGGTCGTGCGGATTTAGCAACAGATGGACCAGGAAGAACCAGTTGCCGCCCCAGGCGATGTCGCCGGTCATCCGGCCAAAACCGCGAACGTCGATCTGAACATGCTTTCGATATCGGTAACTCAACACGTTCTCAATGGAGGCGGAACTGTTGTCGTGCAGCGTGATGGTCACGATGCCGACGGGAGTTTCGATGCGATGCGAGCCGGGAGTGATCCGGCCCAGGTGGGCGAGAGTAACTGCCACGCCCATCGTGCCGTGGCCGCACATGCCAAGGTAACCGACATTGTTAAAGAAGATGACTCCGGCGACGCAGGAAGCATCGACCGGGGGAACCAGAACCGCGCCGACCATGACATCCGAACCGCGGGGTTCGTTGACGACGGCCGAACGGAAGTCGTCGTGATTGTCTCGCAGCACGCGTAACTGCTCGGCGACGGAACCACCTCCAAGGTCGGGCGCACCGTCAATAACAACGCGTGTTGGCTCGCCTCCTGTGTGGGAGTCGATCGCGTGGACTTTACGGATTGGAGGAGGGATTCTCATGTGATGCTATGGTGTGAGTTTTCAGAAACGGGTGATGGGCCACGGTGTCAGCAGCTGCGAGATCATGGAGTTCTGTTGGTTGATTTGCACACAACCGGCTTCGCGTCGCCGAAACCCTCGATCCGGTGCGGTTCGGGCGTGTCATGGAAATATCAGGCCTGAAAGTTGTTGTGATTGAAGTTGTAGGCGGCCCAGTACGAGTCGAATCCCATCCGGTATGGTCCCGGCGGAGTGTAGGCGCTCTTGATGGCCATGTGATTGGAACTGACCTGGCCGGTGAGCGCAATGTAGAGGTGTCAGGCCGCGCCCCGGATCGCCTGGTCAGCGGATCTTGCACCAGCGCACGATGGTGGTTGGCGGCTGGAAAGCGCCGCGGCCATCGCCGCAAATGGTGCAGATTTTCTTTTCGTCTTTTCGGATCGACACACCTAGCATAGGCAAACATGAAAGTGCTAACGAAGTGCAAATCAGCCCTCGTTTCAGCATGACCCGATGACGCGCGACACGGCCGTCCCGGAAGACCCGCTAAAGAGAAAACCGACGTGATTCAATACCTCTGGTGTGAGAACACCTCGGCTTGTCGGTTGGCTCCCCTGGCCACACGGGAAGGACGAAGACGGCATGAAGACACAAAAACGATCCTCGCGCGCAAGATCCAGGTTCAACCCCGGTTACTCCCTTGATACTCTCGAACGGCGAGTTCTGCTCAGTCACGCGGTCGATGCGGCCGTGGCAGCCCTATTCCCCTCGGGCAATCCTTCGTCGTCGGCAAACACCACAGCCATCGACGAGTTTCTCGCGTCCGTAGCGCCGGGTCCGGATGGTTCCACGCTCGCTTCCTTCGTCGCCACCGGTTCGGGGCGGGATTTGACTCTTCTAACGGTCAACGGGGTGCTGGAATATCGCTTCGGCGATGACCCGGAGACATTCTCGTTGACCCCGCAAACCGGAACGGGCGCCGCTCCGACGCTGGGAATCGGTTCGACGACCCACATCGTTGTCAAGCTCGGTGACGCCGGCACGCTTACAGTTGATTCTTCACTCGATCAGTCTCTCCAGCTTGGTGGAAGCCTTAGCGTGACCGGCGGCGCCGACAGCACACTCAAAGGCCCGTCAGTTAATTCGACGTGGGATATCACCGGGAAGGACAGCGGAACCCTCAATTCACACATAAGCTATACGAACATCACGAATCTTACGGGCGCGGCAAACAACGATGATCTGTTTGTCTTTGGTCCATACGGCAGGATCAGCGGCGTGGTCGATGGGGGCCCCGGGGGCTATGACAGTATGGTCATCAACAGTCTACCCGGCCAGCCTGAAAGCTTTTACGCTTCCGGTCGGCATTCCGGCGTGGTTGTCGTGGGTGACAATACAATACACTACGCGGGTCTGGAGCCGGTCATCGTCCCCGCGGCCACGACCAATGTGGTGGTCAACGGCACGGCCGGGAATGACCAGTTGATCCTGGAAGACGACCCGACTCACCCTGGATTGTTGCGCGTCCGCAGTGGCAACAACACCATGGAAAGCGTCTCGTTCACTCCCCCGACCGGCGCTGGATCGATCACGATCGACGGCCTGGACGGCACCGACAGCCTGGAGATCGCCAACAATGTCAGTATCCCGGGCGCCGCGCTCGCGGTGAACGCCGAAACCATCACCGTGGACGCTGGTGTCACTATCACCGCCGCGAGCGTGAAATTCAACGCCATCGACACGGAATCGCTGCCCGCGGCCAGCGCCGCAACGACCAGAATTGAAATCACCGGCGCATCGATTACTGCCGGGAGCGTTTCGTTTATCGCCGCTTCGACTCTGAGCGGGACCGCCGCCCAGGTGCTCGATGCCTTTGGTGGCAACCTCGTTCTCGCCAACGCCGCGTCCAGTTCGACCGTTGCCATCGACGGGAATTCGAGCATCACCTCGACCGGCGCCGTCATGCTCTCGTCGTCATCGACGGTGAACATCGTCTCGACGGCAACCGCGGCCGCCGCGGCACCCAACAACGTCGATGCCGCCAGCGCCACCTCCAAGGCCACCAGCACCGCCATTTCCGACATCGCCGGTACGGCCGCCGTCCACGCGGGCGGACTCCTGTCGATCCTGGCCAACAACGCGGTCACGATCAACTCCACCGCGACGGGCGGCGGCGGATCCGGCGGATCGGTTGCCCTGTCAAAGATCACCGGCGTGACCAAGGCGTTTGTCGACACCAGCGCGACCGCTTCCGCCGGCTCGGTGAACATCTCCGCCACTTCCGCCAACAACCTCACTACCTCCGCGACCTCGAGCACCGGCGGGACCACCGCGAACGACGCCACAACCCAAGGCGATTTCACGACCTACAGCGCCAAGACCAACGATGGCTCGGTCGGCGTCGCCGCCGCCCTGGCGATTACGGATCTCTCCAGCACAAACCAGGCATACGTCGCCTCTACCGGCGGAGTCACTGCAACCGGAACCGTGGCACTGACGGCAACTTCGTCCAACAATGGTTCCGCAATCGCCGATGGCAGCGCCACCGCCACCAACGGCCCGGGCGTCGGCGTCGCTGTTGGAATAGACACCGCCAACATCACCAATCAGGCGGACATTTCCGGCAGCGTCAGCGGTCATGGCGTGAGCGTGCAGGCGATCACACCCGCGCCCACAACCATCAACACGTTCACTGCGGGCGCTACCGCTGGCGCTGGCGCCACAACCGTAGGCGTGGCCGGCGCACTGGCGCTCAACAAGATATCCTCCTCATACACGGCCCAATTGCAGCCCACCGCGATCGTCAACGCCAACGGCGGCACTGTTCTGCTGGCGTCCACCAACAATTCCAGCGCCAATACCACCGGCAACGGCGTTCAAACCGGAACAGGAAAAGTCGGTGTCGGCGCGGCGTTTGCCTTGGATGTCGAGGGCGGAAACATCACCGATGCCTCGCTCCAGAACGGGGCCACGCTCAACAACGCGGGTAGTCTCACCCTGACGGCGCAGTCCAGCAACACCAGCGCCACCACGGCCACGGCCGGTGCGGCGGGCGGGATCGCGGTCAGTCCGGCCATCGCCCTGTCATTCGTGACCAACACCACGGACACCACCATCGGCAGCGGCACCACACTGACGGTCACCGGACTGGTGGACGCCGAGGCCACCCACACCGGCAGCGACACGGTCAACGCCAGCGGCACGGCCGCCGGGTCCAAGGTGGGCGTAGGTGCCGCGATTGCCCTGGGCATCCCCACCGACACCACCACGTCGACCACCAACCGCAGCCTCTCGGCCGGCGGCGCGGTGACGT
>JBEKVL010000427.1:0-6032 GCA_049514055.1 Tepidisphaeraceae bacterium
AGAAGACCAACATCAAGCCGCAGTACGACCTGTGGACCTTCCCGGACGGCCACGGGGTGCTGATCCTGGCCGAAGGCCGCCTGCTGAACCTGGGCTGCGCCACCGGCCATCCGAGTTTTGTGATGAGCAACAGCTTCACCAACCAGACGGTGGCCCAGATCGACCTGGCGCTCAGCGCGGCCGGCAAGCCGACGATGTCGGGCATCCGCTACGAGAAGGGCAAGGTCTACACGCTGCCCAAGAAGCTGGACGAAAAAGTCGCGCGTCTGCACCTGGACAAGCTGGGTGTGAAGCTGACGAAACTGAGCAAGGACCAGGCCGACTACATTGGCGTGCCGGTGGAAGGCCCGTATAAACCCGATCACTATCGATACTAACGCGAAGCAGGCGGATCGAAGAAAGCCCAGGACATATCTGGGCTTTCCTATCTTCCCGACGCCGACGCTTCAAAGAGCGCGATGCAGCCAGTATCCCGGGCGGCGTGCGGCGTGCGAGATCGCCAGGACTTCGGCCACATCATCGCGCGTTCGGTAGATGACCAGATACGGGAACCGCCTCAATCGGCACCTGCGGAACAACCGGCCCTTCGGTGTTTCGACGTACTCCGGAAATCTCGTTGGATGTGCCTCGATGAGAGCAAACGCCCGATCCAGTTCGTCAAGAAATTCAGCACCCAACCCGGGGCGCTTGGATTCATACCACTCAACCGCCTCCCGGGCCTCGGCTTTCGCATCCGCATGAATCTGTAGTCTCATGCAGTCTTTGCCCGCCTCAAAGACGCCCGGAGTTCGTCCATCACCTGCTTGCGATCTTCCATAACCACCCTTCCCTCATCAACCTGATCCGCGCGCCTGTCCGATTCGGCCGCCCACGCCAGTCTCACTGTCTCATCATCCTCGGATGGTTCATCACCCAAACTGCGCAGCAACTGATAGGCCAACTCGGCCCGTTGATCGTCAGGCAGAGCCAAGGAACGCTCAAGCAAGTCTGCTTGCACACTCATGCCACTATTCTGTCCGCCTGGCCTCAACGAATCAAGCCAAATCACCCCCTCTTTTTGCCAATACGTCCCGGACAAACAAAAAGTCCGCTCCGGCGATTGCGGCGCCGGAGCGGACCTTGAATCATCGTAAACTACGTCCAATAACCCGCGGCCGGTCTACTTGGGAGTGGACGTGCCCTTGGCGTAGTCGGCATTGAGCTGGCCGATCACTGCCTGGGTGACGTCAGCCTTCTCGTTCTTGTAGAGCACATCCGTCTGGGCGAGCAGAGCCCGGAGCTGGTCGGGCGTGAGTTGGCTCATGTCCGGCGGGATTTCCGGCTTGCGCTCGGAAAGGATGAGGTCGAGCTTCTTCTGCTCGGCGACCACCTTGCAGGCCGCGGCGATCTTGTCGTAAAGAGCCTTGACCTGGTCCTTCTCTCGCTTGGCCATTTCCTGTTCCTGGATGCGGGCCCAGACCTCGAACTCGACGGCCTTCTGCATGAGGAGCTGGGTCTTTTCGGCGTATTGGGGGCTCTCTGGCTTGAGGGCTTCGCGCTCCAGCTTCAGTTGCTTGACCTCTTCATCGCGCCGTTTGGCCTCGCTCTGGACGCGGTCGCGCTCGCCTTTCATCTTGTCCTGAATGGCTTTGCGCTCGTCCAGGGACTCGAAGACCTTGCCTGGGTTGCAGACGGCCACCTTGATGGCTTCCTGGGCCTTTGCCAGCGGCGCCAAGGCCAGAAGAGCGATCGCCACGAGCTGCATTACACGTCGGAACATGGTTTTGTTTCCTTTCCTGGGAATAAACAGGGTCAGCCAGTGTATCGGCACAACCCTGATTCTACTGAACAGTACCGAGAGAGAAACTGAAGATCCTTGTGTCGTCCAGATTATCCTTGCTGACCGGAATTGCAAAGTCGAGTGCGAGGGGGAATTGGCTGAAGAACGGCAGGGTCAGCCGGAATCCGAAGCCGACGCTCGCTCGGAGCGTGCCGAGCTTGAACTCGCTCTCGACGTCGCCGAAATCGGTGAACACCACGCCGCGCAGCACGTCGGCCACGAGCGGGAAACCGAGTTCGACGCTGCTCTCGAACATGAAGTTGCCACCGATGGGATCGTTCTCAATACCGGACCTGGGGCTGATGCCGCGGTAGCGGAAGCCGCGAACGCTGCCCGTGCCGCCGCCATAGAACCGCTCGAAGAACGGTGCTTCGCTGGCGATATAACCGCCATTGGTCCGCCAGCTCAGGATCGTCTTGCGATCCTGGAGATCCTCAAACAGCGTCGTGAATATGATGAACTGCCCGGTGAAGCGGTCGAAGGTGTATTCGCCGCCCATGGCGCCGGCGTGCTCCCAGCTAGCGCTGGTGATCGTGCCTTTGGAGGGCAGAATGATGCTGTCGGTCGTGTCGCGGCGGATTTCGAGCCCCGCGCTGGTCAGAGTGTGGCTGCCCTCGGCCGTGATGACCTCGGGCGCACGCATGGCCGGATCATTGATGTTCGTCACGTCGATCTCCTCGCCGCGGAGGAAGACGCGCGCCGACCAGGTGTCCGTGAAGCGGTGCCCCAGCCAGATGCGGTCGCCCAGGCGGTTCTCGTTCCAGTCGGGGCGAGCCCGCTGCACGAGATAGATGCTGTTGCCGAAACTGTAGGGCTGGTCGAAGATGTAAGGCTCGACGAAGTCGATGCGGGCCCGCGTCAACTGGGTGCCGGGCTCGATCGAGATGCGGAACGTCTGCCCGGCGCCGGTAAACGCCTTGCTGGAGAAGAGTTCCTTCGAGTTGCCCGGCAGGTTGGTTATATCGAAGTTCTTCTGCTCGTAGACGATCTGCCCGAGCAGGCCGTTGTTGCTGCTCACGCCGGCGCCGATGGCAAAGCGGGCGGTGTCGCCTTCGAAGACCTCGACGAGCAGATCGCGGACGTCCAGGTCCGAGTCGGGGGCAGCCCCGACGGGCGGGATCGGCGTGATGGTCACGCCGCGGTAGTAGCCCAGCGCCTTGAGGCGATCCTGCGCCTTGAGCAGTTCGGAGGAATTGTAAAGCTGGCCCGGCGCGACCCGAAGCTCGCGCTCGACGACCTTGTCCTGGGTCTTCTGGTTGCCCTTGAGCAGGACCCGCCCGAGCCTGAACGGCTTGCCTTCCGTGATGTTGTAGACCACCTCGACCTTGCCGGCCTCGCGACGGAAGATGCGCTCATCGCGGATCTTGAGGTAGTCGGGGTCCGGGTTCGGATCGCTCGGCACGTAGATGTAGCCGAGCGGACTGTAAACTGTGACGATTTCCTTGGTGTCGCGCTTGATGGTGTCGTAGTCGTAGAACCGGCCTTCGATCATCTTGAGGTTCGCGCGCAGCTGCGCCTCGGTGACGGCGTTAAGACCACGAAATGTGACTCGATCGACTACATAGCGCTGACCCTCGTCGATCACGAACTCGATCATGACCTCCTTCTGGTTGGGCGAGACCACCACGCGCCGTCCCACCCGGACGTCGAAGAAGCCGTGGTGCTCGTACCACTCGCGAAGCGAGGCGACGTCCTGTTCGAGCTGATCGGGATCGAAGACGCCGCCCCGGAAAATGGGAAACCAGCTCGAGGTCTTGATCTGATCGCCCAGTTTCCCGCCGCCGAAGGTCTTGTTGCCCAGGAACTGCACCTTGCGGACGCGCACCTTGGGGCCTTCGATGACATTGAGGATCAGGATGCCGGTCTTGTTCAATTCCTCCTGGTCCACCTCGACGTGGACGTAGGGCAGATTGTGCGACTGATAGAGCCGCTCGATGGCTTCCTTGGCGAGGCCGAGACGGAAGGAGTCGATGGCCTCGCCGACCTTGAGATTGACGACGGCCTGGATGTCCTCGGTGTCGATCTCGTCGTTGCCCTTGTAGCGGATCTCCTTGATGACCGGCTGCTCCGTGACTTCGAAGACGACGACGACGCCGGTCCTGGTCGGCTCGACGCGGGCCTCGACGTTGGCGTATCGCTTGAGTTCGTAGATGCGCTGGTAGTCGCTTTCAACGGTGGTGGGCTCGAAGGCCTCGCCCTCGCGACTGCGAACCACGTGGACAATGGCGGCAATCTGTTCCGAACCCAGGGGCCTGGTCTTGCCGAGGATGCGCACTTCGTCCACTTTTCGGCCCGTCAGTTCGACGGGAATGACGCCGGCGGGCCGAGTGGTCGTCCGCGGCGCCCCGTCGGCCATTCCCAGTGCGGACGGCACGGAAAACCCGGCGCAAGACAAGCCAAGAGCCAGACTCAAAACCACCCACGTTCGCTTCGAGTATTCTCTCACGCAAAAGACCTGCAAGTAGAAACCACCGCCTCGCGCCGCCGCCAAACGGCGACGGCCGGATTCAAAGTGCAGACAGTGTAACGGGATCGGTCGGGTCTGCAAGCGGGGGTGTGCGTACCCGTTCGTGACGCTCTTCCTTGAGGCGATCCACAGAACCGTTTGCGGGCGGGACTGCGATCCACGGCGGTATGGACAGATGCCTGATGACACACCCTGGCAGCGTTATGCCGCACGACGCACGGTGGTGCTCTGGGCCAGTTCGCGCACGGCCGTGGCCAGCGTGCGGTGGCTTTCGAGCATCATGTTGACCGCCTCGACACACAGCCGCAGGCCCTGGGCGGAAGCGCCGGGCACGGGTGGGCCGTTGAGCTGGCGGATCAGCACGGCGAATTGTCTCTGGTAGCTGTCGGCGAAGCGCTGGATGACGTCCAGTTCCTGTTCCAGCGGATGTTGTGGGTGGGGCCGCATGGCGAATCTCCTTCGGGCCAATTCACCCGACCACTGCGGATATTATCGGCCACGGGTCAGCGCGGACTTGACAAGTAATTGTGCAGACCCATGGGTTCTGGCTGGCGGCAGTTGTAATCGCGATCCGCCATTGTGACGGGAAACCGTGATCCGTATTCAGGTCGCCGCTCACCGGCCCTGCATCGTTCATCGTTCATCATTCCCCGTTCATCGCTCTCTCCGCATGCCGCGGTGGAGTTGGATAATGCAGCGGAAAATCGGTTCGAACGGTCGACGGAGCCGGCCGGGGATTCGGGCGGCCGGGGATCGGCGGCGAATACTCCACGGAAGCGGTGCCCGGTCCATCGCGAATTTTGAGTTCTACCCATGGGCGTGACGGCTTGCCGGGTCGCACGGCTTCCGTCGGGCAGACTTCTCTGATCCATCCGTCCATCATCCCTTCCACGCCGTCAATCGCGTAACGAATGGTGAAATGTGACGCGTCGGCCGGGTCTGGTTGGCCCGCGTAGAGCCTGAGTCGTTGGAGGCCGAGCAGGGGAATGTGGAGGAGCCGCCCTTCACCGGCGTACCGGTTGATGCCCGTTGCCGGTGAGCCCTTCTCGATCACTCTGCCTCCAATAAACACCTCGTGTCCGTCGGGTCCAAGAGCGGTTTGGGCTAGAGCGACCGCGACGAGCCTCGAAGGGCCACCCGCATCCCGACGCGGATGCAAAAAGAAGAACGCCTGCCACGGTCGCCCGCCAAGGGACGACGGAGGAGTCTTGTCGATGGCGGCGAGACATGGCGGAAAGAACTCTGCGGGCGGACCCCATTCGGGCGGAGGATTTGGATACCATGGCCCATTGAACAGCGGCCATTGCGGCGGATGATAGCCACCTCGCTTGGCGATGAGTGGCGCTGCCAGTTTCGGGTCTTCTTCGTACAACACCGTGTCCCGTGAAAAACGAAGCGACTGGCACCGCCTCCAGTTCCACTCGTGCATCAACCATGCGCGACAATCTCGCCTACAATAGCCCATGGTGGCCAAGATCAAGAGCAGGCCCGGCGTAAGCCAGATCCACTTGCGTCTTCGTGGCTTTGCTCGCCCGTAGTTCAAGATATCCGGTTGTGGCATTGGTCGCCTATGGCTTGACTGACACCGTGACGGGATACCAAAGAGATAGTTCCTTCACGAGGGTGGCCGCTGGCTGGTGATGCCGCGTTACACCGAGCCGGAGCCGGACCAGGCGGCGTTGCTGGAAAAGCTGCAACTGGCCTTGCCCGGCCAGCCGCCGCCGCGAATCCGCAGCGGGAAACTGC
>JBEKVL010000428.1:0-6001 GCA_049514055.1 Tepidisphaeraceae bacterium
TCCAACAGACAGCCGAGCGTAGCTACGTCCTCACCAGCAACCCCGTTGCAGACCCTCAACAACGCGGTTCACCGTCGCGACCGGTTGCTGCTGCGCCAAAATAGAATGGGGGGAAACTCCAGGTCAAAGCATCCCCACTGCCTTCTTGAGTGTCTGCATCCCCACGCGGTTGATCACCTCGCCCAGACGTTCGTCGCGCTGCGCGGTCCTTTCATAGAATGCCATCACCTGTTCCACCAGTTCCAGCGCCCGCCCGGTCGAGACTTCTTCATCCGTCAGCGTTCTGGCCAGGCGGGGACAGGTGCCGCCGTTTCCGCCGACCAGCACGTGCCAGCCCCTCGCACCGCCGACCAGCCCGATGTCCTTGATCGCCGTCTCCGCGCATTGATTCGCGCAGCCCGACGCCCCGAGTTTCATTTTCCCCGGCGTCTTTCGGCCAATGTACCGCTTGTCCATCTCCAGCCCCACGCCCAGCGAGTCCTGACGAGCCCGTTTGCAGAAGTGCGTTCCCGGACAGGCCTTCACGGAACGTACGCGGTTGCCCACCATGTATCCCGGCTTCTCGCCAATCTCGGCCCAGATCGCGTCCACATCCTCGGGCCTGATTCCGACCAGTGCGATACGCTCGGCGCTGGTCACCTTGAGCGTCGCTCCGTATTTCTCGGCTGCATCCGCCAGTTTACGCAGCAAGCCGGCCGTCACCAGGCCGCACGGCAGGTGCGGAGCAATGGCGTAGGTCTTTCCATCCCGCTGCAACACCACGCCCTTGTCACCGTCTCGAAGCATGGGCAACTCCCGGGAAATCCCGAACCAGACTCATTGCTCCGATACTCCGCCCCCGGCTCGGCGTTTATGGGATCCGGCCTTACCCATTTCAGCCCGGCCGCACGATCGTCACGATCCGCATAATCCGGCGGTCATTGGCGTGTCAGACGCGGCAATAAACCGAAGTTGGACGTTCTGGACACCGGGAACAATGTATAGCATGGAGCGTTTAAGGCTCCCGGAGGTTGTGTCGCCAACACCCTCCGGACGGAAGGGGACAGTATGCCGACGGAAACGCTTTCCGGCAGTGTTGCTGGAATCTCGACAATGCCGAAGGAAATCTTCGGGTACGAAGTGCTCGACTACATCGGTGAGGGCGCTGGCTCTCTGCTATACGTCGTCACCGATCCGGTCGATCGCCAGCTTTACGCTCTGAAGCACGTCGTCCGCCGCAAGGAGAAGGACGCGCGCTTCTTCGAGCAGCTCCAGACCGAGTTCGAGATCTACCGGCAGTTCAACCATCCCGCGCTGCGCCGCAGCCTCCTGACGCGCGACAACGGCGGCTTCATGCGGAAACCCACCGAGGTCATGCTGCTGATGGAACTGTTCGACGGCGTCACGCTCGAACACTTTGTCCGCGCCGACTCCAGACGACTTGTGGACATCTTTATCCAGGTTGCCCAGGGCCTCGGCTCCCTGCATGCGCTGGGCTTCATCCACTGCGACCTCAAACCCAACAATATCCTCGTCTCCCCCGAGAACCAGGCCAAGATCATTGATTTCGGCCAGTGCGCCAGGGCCGGTTCCGTCAAGGAACGTATCCAGGGCACCCCGGATTTCATTTCGCCCGAGCAGGTCCGCTGCGATCCGGTCACGCCGCGAACCGACGTCTTCAACCTCGGCGCGACGATGTATTGGACCCTCACCGGCCGGGCCATTCCGACGCTCTACACGCTCAAACGCGAGGAGAACAGCTTTCTCGTCGACGCGCGGATCATGTCGCCGCACGATATCAGTTCGGCCGTCCCCGAGCCCCTGTCGAACCTGATTATGGAGTGCGTGCGCACCAACCCCTCCAAGCGGCCGCAGGATATGACCGACCTGTCACGGCGCCTGGAGGTCGTGCAGCACGGCATGAACCGCCAGGTCGCTTGAGCCCCGCCGGATTCCAGTAGGACAGACATTCCTGTCTGTCATCCCGCATTCTTGCTTGTCTGTCATCCCGCATTTCCGTCTGTCACCCGCCTTGAGCCCCGCCGCAATTGGTTTAGACTTCCCGCCATGAGCGACACCGGCCAGGTTTTGCCCAACATTCCCCGCGGAGCCTCCGCCGCCCGGCGCGAGCGCGACGCGCTGCCGTACGAGCCGGTCTGCGCCGTCTTTCGGCGCTATCTTCACGGCCGCAAACTCAAGTTCACGCCCGAGCGGGCGGTGATTCTCGACGCCGTGCTTCGCAAGACGGGGTTGTTCGAGGCCGAGAGCCTGGCCGCCGACGTCAAGCAGGCCGGCCCGCGCGTCAGCCGGGCCACGGTCTACCGGACGCTGACCCATCTCCAGGATGCGGGGATTCTCAAGCAGGTTTTCTTCGACAACAAACAGTCATACTACGAGGTGCTGGCCGGCCGGCAGGGGCACGACTACCTGATCTGCGTGGAAACCGGCAAGGTCATCGAGTTCGACAGCGAGCGTTTGCAGCAGCTTCGTGATGAGATCTGCAAGCAGCACGGCTACGAGGCGCTGTCGCACCGCTTTCAGATTTTCGGCGTCAGCCCGGAGGGCCGGAAGGTTGCGGATCGGAAGCGCGGCGGGTAGCCGGCAGAAGGAGTGATCGGTGAACGGTGATCGGTAATCAGTGTTGGCCTATCGCGGATCACTGATAACCGATGACCGATCACCATTTGGGGTAATTCCCGTGTTTCAGCGGCGGACGGCGTTGTACAGCGTATCCCGTTCCAGCGGCGTACACCCGGCCTCGCGCATGAGGCGGATGATGTCGCCGGTGTGGACTTCCTGATGCGTGGTGCCCTCGCCGCTGCGCTTGGTGATGTCGTACCAGACGACGGTGCCGTCAAAATCGTCGCAGCCCCAGTTCAGCGCGAGCTGGGCCAGATTCACGCTCTGCATGATCCAGAACGCTTTGATGTGGGGGATGTTCGTCAGCATGAGCCGCGAAATGGCCAGTGTCTTCAGGTCCGACAGCCCCGTGGGGCCGGGGAGGTGGCCGAGTTCGCTGTGCTCGGGGATGAACGGGAGGGGGATGAAGCAGTTGAAGCAGGCGGGGGAGTTGCCAGTTGTTAGTTGCCAGTTGCCAGTTGCCGGTGCTGAGTGCTGAGTGCTGAGTGCTGAGTGTGTGGTGGCACAGGCTTCCAGCCCGTGGTGTCGGTACTCCGACACATCTCTGTTGCCAGCGAGAACGGGCACCCTTGCCGCCAACGCCTCCGCCTGAAGCTCCCGCAGCTTGATCATGTGTCCCACGCGTTCGGCCGGCGACTCGACGTGCCCGTAGAGCATCGTGGCATTGGTGTAGATTCCCAGCCGATGGGCCGCCCGATGCACCTCAAACCACTTGTCCGCGCGGACCTTGCCCTTGAAGATCTCGTCGTGGACGCGGTCGTCAAATATCTCCGCTCCGCCACCCGGCATGGACCCCAGCCCCGCCTCGCGCAGCGCCAGCAGCGTTTCCTCGATGGAGAGCCTTGCGATGCGCGCAAAATGGATGATCTCGATGGCCGTGAAGGCTTTGATATGCAGGCTCGGGCAGGCCGTCCGGATGCCGCGGAGCATGTCGAGGTAGTAGTCGAACTTCAGCCACGGATGCAGTCCGCCGACGATGTGGACTTCGGTTGCCCCGCCATCGGCCGCCTTGCGGGCCGTGGCCACCACCTGCTCGACCGGCATCTCGTAGGCGCCTTCCTCGCCGCGTTTGCGATAGAAGGAGCAGAACTTACAGGAGAGGGCGCAGACGTTGGTGTAGTTGATGTGCCGGTTGCGGTTGTAGTAGGCATTTCGGCCATGCAGCTTCTCCCGCACGAAATTGGCCAACCGGCCGATGGTGTGAATGTCGCGCGACTCATACAGCGCCACGCCGTCGGCCTGCGAGAGTTCCTCGCCGGCATGGACTTTATCCGCGATGGGCCGAAGGGTGGAATCTGCGGTAGAGAAGTCAGACAACATCGTGCGAAAAGTATAGGGGCGGACAGCCGCGATGTCTGTAGAACCGTGCGGAAATCAGCGGCCCCGATAGGGCGCATGTTCAAACGTCGGCGGCTTGGAAATACGCGGGGCGCTCCACAGGAACATCAGCGCCAGCAGGCCAACCAAGCCGAGGAGCCCGAAGACCACATAGACGAGGAACGGCGTGGTTCGCCGTTGTGGCAGGAGAGGAGGCGCCGAGGTTCGCAGGTTCATGCCACAGCGGGGGCAGAACGACGCACCCGGTTCGAGGGGCGCGGCACAACTGGGGCAGGCATACGCGGCCTGCGCGGGCCGGCCGTACATGGCCTGCTGTATACTCTCGGCCGCGCGCTGCATGCGCCAGCGGCGCCAGTTGTGCATCGCGATGATCAGCACGAGAAATGCAATTCCGGCAAAGAAGGCGAACACGGTTTCCATGAGGGCATCTCCATAGCGAACCAATGCGGACGATTATTGTGTGAGCGAAGCCGGATCGTAATCGGCTACCGATCACTGATTACTGTTCCCCGATCACCATCCCTACTTCGCCTTCGGTTCCCAGATCTCCGCCGGCGAAATCCGGCCGGGGAGCACGCGCACGCGTTGATAGTGCTCGCCGAGATACCGCGCCAATTCCGGCTGGTCCCGCCGCAGATACTCGGGGTAGAAGACGACGAGCACGGGTTTGCTGGGGGAAAGCGTTTCCACCGTTCGCAGCGCCGGCAGATCGCGCTGCGGGTCGAGTGTGTAGGCGATTGCATCTAGCCCGTAGACCAACTGTGCCTCTGCGCTCGCCATGTAGACGCCGACGACGGCCCGCTTGTCTGCAATCACGCGGGCATCGACGATGATTTCGCGAATGGGCTGCGCGGGACACACTCTGATGTCGTGAGCCCGCATCGCGAAGAAACCCAGCGGCAGGATCACCGCGACCAGAACCCGCCCGCGATTGAGCGATACCAGGCCGAATACGCTGAGGGTGTACACGGGAATCAGCCAGAGCATCGACCGCGTTTCCCCGGCCGCAGCCACGAACAGCGGGACCAGCGCGCCCAGCAGCGATGCCACGCCGAAGGTGACAATCAGCGGCCGCAACTTGACCCACGACCAGGCGAAACACAGTCCGGTGCCCATCACCATGAGCGGGATCACCAGATGAGCCACCCCGCTGAGCGGATCGCCGGCCTGGACGCAGCGGATGCTCTGGCCGAGAAACTGAAGATAGGACAGCGAAGCCGGGTGCGGTTGCGAGAAGTAGCTGCGCGCTCCGATGAAGAAGGGGGCGTACAGCCCCACGGCAAGAACGCCGGTGACGGCGATGGCCGCCAGCCAGGGAAGCAGTAGTGCCGCCGGTGTCCTCACCGGCGGTTGTTGGCGATTCTTACGAGTCCCGGACTCCGCCGGTGGGGACACCGGCGGCACTCGGCGCAGAACCAGAATCGCAATGCCATGCGACACTGCCACCAGAATGGCGATCGGGTGCGTGTAGAGCGCGGCCGTCATCGCCAGCACATACCAGCGCCAGCGGCCCGAAAAGAGCAACTGCGTCGCGGCGATGCACAGGCACAGCAGCAGCGCGTAGCCGCGTGCCCAGCCGCTGAAGGAGACCAGCCACGGATGCGACACCGCCAGCAACGCCAGCACCAGCGCCAGCCGCGGGTGCTCCCGCCGTATCGGCATGGCCAGCAGAATCCCGGCCGCGCATCCCGCGAGCACGGACGGCAGACGGATGGCCAGGGCGATGACTGAACCGCCGGTCAACTCGTTGCAGAGTTTGGCGAGCAGCGAGAACAGGACGTGGTTGTTGGGCGAATAGGCTCCGCTGACGGTCACGTTCCACGGTTGGAGCACATACTGCAGCAGCGTCACCATCTCGTCGTACCACAGGCTCTGGTCGACCAATGCCAGGCGAATGGCCAGCCCCACCACGGCGATGATGGCGAACAGGCCGAGGATCACACGCGGGTTGTCGGTCGGCTTGTCGGCTGCTAATGTAGTCATGAGGTCATCTGATAAATATGTCGAGAATCCCCAGAATTCCAAGGATCACACTGATGATCCC
>JBEKVL010000429.1:0-5998 GCA_049514055.1 Tepidisphaeraceae bacterium
TGGTCGCCATCACCAGCTTTTCCGCCGCCTGGTATTCGCCCTCGGCGTTGATCACCTTGGCCCGCCGCTCGCGCTCGGTCTCGGCCTGGTTGGCCATCGCGCGCTTCATGCTGTCGGGCAGCACCACATCGCGCACCTCCACCGACACCACCTTCACCCCCCAGGGGTCGGTGTGCCGGTCGATGATCTCCTGCAGCGTCAGGTTGACCTTCTCCCGATGCGACAGCAGTTCGTCCAACTCGCCCTGCCCCAGCACGCTGCGCAGCGTCGTCTGGGCGATCAGCGAAGTGGCCTTGAGAAAGTTCTCGACCTTCACCACCGCGGCGCTGGGGTCGACCACGCGGAAGTAGACCACCGCGTCCACCGTCACCGGTACGTTGTCGCGGGTCATGACCTCCTGCCGGGCCACGTCGATCGTCACCACGCGCAGGTCCATCCGCACCATGCGGTCCACAAACGGAATCAGCACCACCAGCCCCGGCCCTTTGATCCCGACCAGCTTGCCCAGCCGGAAAATCACCGCCCGCTCATACTCCCGCAGAATGCGGAACATCTGCGGCAGCAGCACCATCAGCGCCACCACCCCAACACTCAGCCACGGCAGCATCATGATCAACTTATCCATCGGCATCCTTTCGTTCACGTCTGTTTCGCGCGCACGGTCAGCGTCAGGCCTTTCACCACCATGATCTCCACCGGCGTTCCCTGCGCCAGCGGTTCGTCGGCCACTACGTTCCAATATTCGCCTTCGATGAAAATCTTCCCGCCGGCCCCGTCGATCGGCGTCAGCGCGGAAACAACTTTCCCCACCAGCGTATGCACGCCGACCTGCGAAGGCAGCCACTGCGCCCGCAGCCCGGCGCCCACGATGAATACGAAGAATGCCGCGGTGATGACCGTCGCCGGGATCAACATCCCCAGCGACAGCCGCCACAGCGGTTCGGCCCGGTCGAACATCATCAGCCCGCCCAGGAAGAACGCCACGATTCCCCCGCCCGTCAGGATCCCGTGCGTCGGCGCAAAAACATCAATGATGAATAGCGCCATCGCCACCCCGATCAGCGACAGCCCCGCGATATTCACGGGCAGTACCGCCGACATGTACAGCATCAGCACCAGCGCGATCACTCCCGCCACCCCCGGCAGGATCGCGCCGGGATTCGACAACTCTCCGATGATCCCGTACATCGCCACCAGCATCAGCAGGAACATCAACTCCGGCCGCCAGAGCACCTGGAACAGCTTCTCGCTCAACTGGCGCGGTATCGCCACCGTGGCGGCGCCCGCCGTGTGCAGCGTCCGCCCATTGACCACGCGCCCTTCAAGCTGCCGCAGCAAATCCCGCTCATCGGCCGCGATGATCTCGATCACCTTCAACTCCTTCGCCTTCTCCGCGGTGATGCTGGCGCTGTCCTTGACCGACGATTTCGCCCACTCCACATTTCGCTGCCGCTTGGCCGCGATGGCCTCGATATAGCTGACGGAATAGTTCTCCAGTTTCTCCTTCATCGTGTCGCTGATTTGCTGTTCGCTGCCGCCGCCGATCGCCACCGGATGGGCCGCCCCAATGGTCGTTGCCGGCGCCATGGCGGCCACATCGGCCGCCAGCGTGATGAAACACCCCGCACTAGTCGCGCCCGCGCCCGGCGGCGATACATAAACCACCACCGGCACCGGCGACGCCAGCATCTCCCGCACGATGTCCTTGGTCGAGTCCAGCAGCCCGCCCGGCGTGTCCAGCCCGATGATCAGACACTCCGCATTCCGCGATGAAGCCTCCGCGATGGCCCGCGAGATGTAGCTCGCCGTCGCCGGCCCGATCGCCCCGTCAATCCTGATCGTGCAGACCTCCCCCGCCAGGGCGGCCACCGCCCCAAGCCCGAAACACCACAGGGCCATGTAGCAACCCCGTCTCATGTCCGCATTCTAGCGATTCTGAATCAGGGATTCAGCTAAAAAGGCGTAAATCCATGCCGGCAGCGCGGCCGTCTCCAGCCGCCTTCAGCACTAGGCAAGAACGCCCGCACTCGCAAGGCGGTGTGCCCATCCTTTGTGGCACGGACTTCCCGCCCGTGGCCGCCGTGCCCCGCGTCATCAACTCTCCCTCTCCTTCCGGGTGGCACAGGAGCACGACAGTCAGAATCCTCACCTGCAGTCGTAGCGGCCCGGGACAAGACGACCACCCCCGCCTCCCACCACCTAACAAAATATTAAATTGCAAATATTTATCTTGTATTGTTATTCGCAGTATGTTACCATAATAATAACGCTAACAAAGGAGCCCCATGACCGCACCAGCAGCCGAAATCGACCCCAGAACCGCCGCCAACCGTCTCAACGCCCAGAAATCCACCGGCCCCCGCACCGCCGCCGGCAAAGCCAAATCCGCCCTCAACGCCCTCAAACACGGCCTCACTTCCCAATCCCCGCTGCTTCCTACGGAGAACCCCGCCGACTACAACCTCTTCGCCGAGGGCTACCTCGAAGAACTCAACCCCCAAGCCGTCGAACAATTCAACCTCGCCCAGCAGCTCATCCTGACCTCCTGGAAGCTCAACCGCATTCCGCAAATCGAAGCCAAAGTCCTCGCCGAACACGAGAACCGCCACCCGTTCATCATCAAATGGCGCCAGGACTGTGCCGACGTCGAATACCAGAACGCCCTCCGCCGCCACCCGCTGCCCCTCCCCGAAAAACCCGTCATCCCTCCCACCACCACCGACGACCTCATCGCCCTCTCTTTCTTCCCCAAACCCCCAACTCCCGGAACCCCCACCACTGGCGAACCCCTCGGCGCCGCCCTCCACCGCCTCCGCCAATACCACACCACCCTCCTCAACACCTACCTGAAACTCCTCAAGAAGTACGAGGCATCCGAAAACGAACCCAATTCCCAGACTCATGACTCTCTCCCCGTAGGGTCCGCTTCAGCGGACGCGGCCCCCGATGCCCCCACGCAAAACGAACCCAATCCCGACACTCAGGACTCAGCACCTGTAGGGTCCGCTTCAGCGGACGCGGCCCCAGACGCCCCCGCCGCCCAAAACGAACCCAATCCCCTCTCTGCCCCACTATCAACTACCGACTATCAACTATCCACTCCTCCCCAAACCCCCTCCGCCCGCCTCCACGCCGCCATCAACGCCGTCCCCATCTCGTCCCTGCCGCTCGATATGTGAGCTTGGTGCGACAAATAAGCCCCGGCCACGACAGTTCCCATGCCTGTCACCGCTCTTACTCGCGGATGCGCGCGAGCGTAACCACGCATTCGGGAGCGGACTACTGTTCCAGGAGGATGGACACGCGCGACTGGCGTCTGGTCAACCCGCAGGTACAATCGCAGACATCGGGCGTCGCTTTGCTGCAATCATGCAGAGGGAAAGACCATGGCCCTCGCGTCTCTACCGATCATCCTGGCGCTGCTCCTGACGGCGGCCGGGTTCTGTGCGTTGTGGGTCGGCTGGCACGGGAAGCTGGTGGACAAACACCCGCGCTGCCGCAAGTGCTCCTACGATCTGACCAACCGGCCGGAAGATCAGCAGCGCTGCCCGGAGTGCGGGGCCTGGATCACCGCCACCGGGGCCATCCGCTACGGCACATTCGCGAAGCGGCCGCGAATGGCGTGGATGGGCCTGCTGGCCATGGTCATGGGACTCTTCTTTGCGGTGACATCGTTTCTGATGGTCACGCGCTGGGTGGACCTCAACGAGTACCTGCCCACGGCCTGGGTGGTGCGCGACATGTGGCAGGACGATCGCGCGGGAATGCAGATTGTCGACAGGCTGGCGGCCGGGAAACTGTCGGCCAAGCAGGTCGCGTGGATCGTGGATGAGATACTCCAGCGGCAGGCCGATCCGAGCGGCGAATGGCGGGTGCCATGGGGCGATTTTGTCGAGAGGGCTCAGACGCTGGGATTGCTGGATAAGCCACGATGGGAACGGTATGCGCGGCAGGCCGTGCCGGTTGAGATCCGGGTGCGTGAACGGGTGCGTCAGGGCGACCCCATACCATTGGAAGCAAGATTCAACGATAAGGGCAGATGTGGAACGGTCTTTCCCGGGTTGATCTGGTCGGGAACGATCGAGCACCGGGCGATTGAGCCTGGCTCCGCCGACGCGAAACTCGAATTCAACACAGGATCGTATCCTCGGGTCAGTCGGGGAGGACCAGACATGGAAGGACGCGTACGGACCAACACCAAGCTCTGGGCCGCGATCGCCCCGGGCCGGGAAACGCTGACCGTGAAGGAAACGATTGACCTGGCGGGAAGTCCGGTCACGTTCAAATCCGACAAGGTTGTGGTCCTGCTGCCGCCCGATCAGCCCTCTTCCAAGCCGATTGACCGCCCCGATTTGCGCGAGACGATCAGCAAGGGTATTACCGCGACCGTGTCCGAAAACAACTCGATCGTGTTTCAGGTGCGACGCGCGCCCGTGAACCTGGCCTTCGACGCCGTGCTGCGCTTCGGCCAGCGCGAATCACCTCTCGGCCAGTTCACCGTGCTTGCCGGCTCCGAAGGCCAAGTCGTGGAGCGCGAACTCCCTTTCAAAGCCCCGCCCCCCGGCCCCGGCCCCGACCGCGTCAGCATTCTGCTCCGCCCCAGCCCTGCCGCCGCGGCCCAGACCTTGGACATCGTTGACTACTGGAATGGCGAAATTGTCCTGGTACTCGCGCCATCGCGGCAGTAGATTCCGTCGGACCAAATTACCCGCGCGGCGGTACTCTACTGCACATGCGCGAAAGGCACGGACGATGATCTTGGTCAGCATACTGAATGGCGTGATGCTGTTTGCGGCCGCAGCCGGTGTGGCTGTCTTCTGGGCCGGCTGGCGCGGCCGGAAGGTGCGCATCGAGCCGCGGTGTCGCAAGTGCGCATGCCCGCTTGCCGATTTGCCGGAGGAAGAGCATCAATGCCCGCGATGCCATGCGTGGCTGGATTTGCCCGGAGCGATCGTCAAGGAGACGGTGCAGCGGCGAATGCGACTGATCATTGCGGGAAGCGCGTTGACGCTGGTCGGTGGTATCTGGCTGGTCGGGGCGGGTTCGGTCGCCTCGGGTCGTGTGGATGTGTACAGATACCGACCCCAATCCTGGCTGGTGCGGGATTTCCGTGCGGGCAGTGACCGGGCATTGGCTGAACTGCAACGCCGGTTGACGGTGGGTTCTCTGCGGGATGACAACATCAACGACCTCGTGGACACCATCGTCGCGCTTCAGGCCGACCCAAACGCCGCATGGAAACCTTCGCTGGGCGATTTCGTGGAGCGCGCTCGCCTCGCCGGAAAGGTCAACGAGGGTCGCTGGAAGCGTTACCTGGACCAGGCGTTGGTTCTGGAAATGCAACTCCGTCCGCGTCTGCGGCGGGGAGACCCGCTGCCCGTAGGACTGTCGGTGATCCAGGTGCGAACCGGCCGGGCGATGGGCCTGGTCATCGATATTCAACCGACGTTGCTGGCGGGGCCGGTCGTGGCAAAGGATCGGCCACTGAAGATGCCGTTCGACTGGCCTCTGTCCCTGAGCAAGTGCCAAGGTCAGGACATGCTTGAGCCCGGCGAACTACGTTTGCAGGACATTGCAGATGGTCGGCATCCAGTGGTCGCAGAAGTGACTGTGCTGGCGAATCTCGGTTCCGTCAATACGAAGGTGGTGAAACGCCTGGATCGGACGTGTGAATTGGTTGCGGCGACCGCACCGGCGGTGGAGTTGGTGGATGATCCCGAGTTGACGAAGGCGATTAAGTCGAGATTGAGTGTGGAGGTCTGGAAGAAGCATGTGCAGATAACACTGAGGACGGTGCAGGTGCCGGTGAACATCGCTTTTGAGGTGAGCCTTCGCGATGGCCTCGACATCCATCGCTTGGGGACGACGACATTTGCTGGATAGCGCCGGCCAAAGCCGGTGAGGTGTTACGGATGAAAGAGCCAGACGATGAAGACGTAGCGAGTCACATCGGCCCCGAGTCATGCGAGGGCGTCGGCAACGGCGCACTTGAAGCGTT
>JBEKVL010000430.1:0-5992 GCA_049514055.1 Tepidisphaeraceae bacterium
TCATCCACCACCAGGCCGTTGTAGGCGACAAACGAGTTGGCTTCGGTCAAGGGGGCCACGAGAAGGTCGGAGCCAAGCATCCACTGGTCACCGATGTGCCGGGTGTAGGGATCCTCAGGCCAGTCGGACACCAGCGGCCGCACCGGTGGAATTCCCTTGCGATGATAGTCGCCATACGCCTGATAAAGATACGGCAGCAGAGCCATACGCAGATAGTTGAAGCGACGGGTGATCCTGATGTACGGATTGTCATCCGGCAGGAGCTGGTTTCGTTCATTGGCGGCGAGGTTCGGCTGCTGCCAGGGGAAGTTGGGGAATTGCCAGCCGTTGTAGATCATCCGCGCAGAAAAAGTGGCGGCGCCGACCCGCAAGGCCCAATCGCGTTCGTTGTCCGCGTGACGCACCTCGGGCGCCCAGAGAAGCCCCTGCACCCCCGCGCTGAGGTTGTATCGCATGTAGTCGGCGAAGTCGTACTCGTCGCTGTAAATGGCCACCGGCAGAGGAGAGGACCACGCCTGGGCAGCCCGGACCAGGCTGAAGGTGCGACGATTCTCCTTGCGGAAAGCGTCGGCGATGGCCTGCATGCCCAGGCGGCCCAGCAGATTGCGCATTTGATCGCCATCCGCCCCGCTGGGGAAGGAGGTGAACTCGGGGAACATCCACTCCTGATAGGCCGGATGGGTATTGGGCGAACCGTCCACTTCATCCAATTTGAAGCCCGCCACTCCCTTGCGGACGAAGTTCTCCGCGAGGAAATCGCGGTAAGTCTCTCGTACCTTGGGGGCGGCCAGGTCGGGGATCACTCCGTTCCACACCTCAAAATCGCCAAAGCCCCTCCCCAGCAGCGGCAGCAGAGGCGAACTGGGATCGATGTAAAGCTGGCACCAGAGATTCAGGTCGTAGCCCTGTTGGCGCATCGTGGCGCCAAAGTCCGCGGGAAATCGCCTGGGGTTCCAGACATAGGAGCTCGAATAGGCGTGAGTCTGCCACCCCGGCTCCAACCCGGCCGAGGTTACGGGCAGGCGATCCTTCTTGAGCCGGTCGCACATGGCCAGCACGGACTTGCAATCCAGCATCGCACCGAAGATGTAGCTCGGCCCAATCCCCGAGAGCGCCGGCATGCAGCCGCCGCCGGAGAAGAGATTGTATCGGGCCACCGCCTCGCCCATGGACGGCCCGGCGAACAGGAACACATCCACCCCGCGGGCGGCCGGCACATCCACATAGACCGAGGTCGCGTCGCGCCGCTCCGGGCCGTAGAGCTCGGCCACATCGGTGATGATCTTCTTCTCCTTGCCCGCACCGGCCAGCGAGGAGGCGTCCGCCAGGCGTTGTTTCTCACCCACGGAGAAGGTCATATAACGGGCGCTGTCCACCAGCACGCCATAGCCGGCCGTGCTGACGTAGAACGGGACCGGCGCATGGCCCATCCCCTTGCCATTGTCGTCGCCGGAAGCGGTGAACAGCGTCCGGCGCCAGCCGTTTTGCTCGAGATGCTTGCACTGCAACCCCAGACCATAGATTATCTCGCCGCTGGCCAGAGGCAGTTCGATGCGGCAGCCGCGGGCCATTCGCACGATCTTGATCGCCGGGACGGACAACGGCGGCGCGGCCGCTTTCGGCATCGCCTCCAGCCCATCGGTTTTCGCTGGCATGCGCACCAGCGACGGCACGATCTTCTCCGGTTCGCCCGCGCGCAGCCGATATACGCCCGGCGCGACTTCGGAGACCGTGGCTTCGAGCGGTAGATTGAACTCCCGCTCGCCAAGTCGATCCGCCGCCATTGCCGCCACAGCCACCAGGGTAACGGAGACGGCGATCATGAGAGTCTTCGCGGTCTTGCCCATGCGCATTATGCCGGGAGAACTCGATATCACAATTCCCATCCCTTTCGATACTCTGTTTGCAGGAATTGATTGGCATCTGGTATGTTGGTCACCTTGCCATTCTCCTTGTCCCAGCAAACCGTGATGCAGTGGCCGTTCTGATCCTGGTGGGCCGCCTGCACACGACGGGCGGCGCGAATGGCGACATTGCCGAGCTGCACAACCTCGGTGAGCACGGCCGCATGTTCAAAGTGTGAGCCTGGCTTTGGGCCGCCTTTGCAGGCATTGATCCATTCCTGGTAATGGCCGGGCGAGCGGGGAAGGCGCGGCTTACCGCGTCCGTGGGCCTGCATTTTGGCCTCGGGACTGATCCGCGGGCTCTGGCCATAACAGTTGCAGATGATCTTGCCTGTCTCTCCTATGAACAGGCATCCCTCGTTGTCGCCCATCCGCCGGAACTCCTCCAGTTCGGCCGGGCGCGGGGGCATCATTCCGCCGTCGTACCAAGTGAGCCTCACCGGCGGCAACTTCTCCCGCGCCGGGAACTCGTAGTAGATGATGGATGACAGCGGCCCGGTCTCGTCGGTGCAGCCATGGCTGTGTGCTTCCACAGTTGTAGGCATGCCCAGATTCAGCGAACGCCACGGTGTGTTGATGACATGGCAAGCCATGTCGCCCAGCGAACAGGATCCGAAATCCCACCAGCTTCGCCACTTGAACGGCAGATACGCGGGATGATACGGGCGGGATTTGGCCGGGCCGAGCCAGAGATCCCAGTCCAGCCCATCGGGCACCGGGGGCGTTTCCTTGGGGCGGTCGATGCCAGTCGGGCATTCCGGCTTATTGGTCCAGCAATGGACCTCACGCACCGTACCGATTGCCCCATCTTCAATCCATTCCTGAATCAGTCGCACGCCTTCACCGGCATTGCCCTGATTGCCCATCTGCGTGGCAACTTTTGATTCCTTGGCAGTCTTGGCCAACTTGCGGGTTTCGGCAATGGTGTGCGTCAGCGGCTTCTGGCAATAGACATGCTTGTCAAGCTGGATGGCCGTCATCGCGACCACGTAATGCAGGTGGTCGGGCGTGGCGATGACCACCGCGTCAATGTCCTTCTGAGCCTGCAGCATCTTGCGGAAATCCCGGTGGCGTTTCGCGTCAGGCCACTGCTTGTATGCCCGCGCCGCATGTTGATCGTCCACGTCGCAGAGAGCGACGACGTTCTCCGAGGACATGTTCATCAGGTCGTTGAAACCCTGCCCGCCGACGCCCACGCCGGCCATGTTCAGCTTCTCGGACGGGGCCTTAAAGGCGGGTCCGCCCAAAACGTGCCGGGGCACGATGTGAAAAAGGGCGCCGATGGTGGTTGCGGTCATCAGGAACTTACGACGGGATGTTTGCGGCATGAGGAATCCTTTCATCTGGTGTTCTGACGTTCATCGTGCGGCTTGGATATCCATGAGGGTGTAAAACGGGGATTGCGCCAAGCAAGCTCGCGAGAATGCCCTGTGAAACTGACACATGACTGAAACCTTTCGCTGCATATTCTCCGACATGATGGGTTCCCAGGCTATTTCGCTGTCTCGTATTGCTTGGCGATCTCGTCGGCCGACAGCGCCCGGTCGTAGATCTTCACCTCGCCGATCACCCCGGCGAAGCCGCGGTCGGGGTAGTCGCTGTTGTTGCCGATGTACAGCGGCCGATCGTTGGTGTCGATCTGGTTCGGGCAGTCCTGGTTCGAGGCCACTTTCTTGCCATCGACATAGAGAGACGCTTGGGTGCCGTCGTAGGTGGCGACGACGAAGTACCATTTGTCCGCCGCGGGCACGACGTCGCAGGCAAGGTCGTAGGCCCCGTAGTTGATGCCCAGGTCGAATGTGTGTTTGTCCCGGCTCAGGTGCAGCCGATAGGTGTTGTCACCCTTGGCGACGATGGCTTCCCAGTCCTTGAAGGTCGCACTCTTGTGCTTGACCCACGCCTCGATGGTGATGGCGCCCGTCGGGTTCAGGGCGGGGGCGTTGGGAACCTCCACGTAGCTGTCCTTGCCGCTCAACTCGATCGCCTTGCCAATTTTGCCGTCCACCCACTTGGCGTTGACCAGCTTGCCGTCATTCTTGCCTGCGGAATCCTTGGCCGTTTCGCCCGTGCCCTCATCGAATTTCCAGCAGGCCACCGGCCCCGTTTGCTTTTGGGCAGCCGGTTTGACAGGCTCGTCGGCCCATGCCGGCCAACTGAAGCAACTCAAGCCGATTCCTGCTAATAGCAGCCATTTTGAACATCTCATCGCTAGTTCTCCAATTCAAGTAAAGTGTTAAAGCAACTCTTGTATCACGTCCTGGACATCGCCGCTCATGCCGCCGAAGCGGCGGCTTGGCAGTCTCCCCTGGCCGACTAGGGGAATTCCGTGATGGTGTGCCGCTCAGCGGGCTTAGCCACCCGTTCGCCGAGGTTGTTGACGATGTGCGTGATCTCGCTGCCGGGCTTGCCGTCGAGCCAGACGGTCGTCAGGTGGTGGAGCTTGACGCCCGGCGCAATCGGGGCCTCGATGGCGGTGTCGGCCTTCACGCCCGCATCGCGGAAATAACAGTAGATCCCGATGCCCCACGCCTCGTGGCTGGTCACCGTGTCGGCCACTTTGTAGGAGGCAAACCCGTTGGTCTTGCCATCGCCGCTCATCCACGAAGCCTGATCGGGCACCTCGTAAGGCATCTCCGACTGATACATGTACACGCGGCCGCCATTGCCGTTCCAGAGCGTTTGGTATTCCTTGTGGTGCTCGTTGAACAGTCCGTAGATGGTGACGCCGTTGCCGTTGACCACCAAGCCGTTCTTCGTCGGGTTGGCGGTCCAACCGACGTCTTTCCCGTGGTCGGCGCGCCAGATCCAGATGTGATCGACAACGACGTTGTTGCTGTTGATCGTGACGCCGACGTCGTTCCTGCCCGGCCCCGCGCCGGCGGTGCGGACGCACAAGTCATAGAGAAACGTCGGATTGGCCGCATGGTCGGCGGCGCTGCCGGCAGGGCCGACATCCAAGAGGCAGGGCGAATTGACCGCTCCGGCGTCAAGGATGAAGCCGGCAATCTTTACGCCGTCGACGTCGGCCACCGCGATCGCCGGCTGGCCCTTGGTCGGCACGAGCGTCGGCCAGCCAAGCCCGAAGAGGATCGTATCGGCCTTGCCGATCTTCAGCGTGTCATCGAGCTTGTAGACGCCCGGGGTGAAAAGGAGGTGTTTGCCCTCGGCCAGCGCGGCGTTCAGTTCGGTGGCGCCGGCCGTCGCGGGTTGGGCGACGTAGAACTGATCGAGGGAGATGGAGGCGCCCTTGGTCGGATCGTTGGCCCATGTCACCCCCTGCGTGTTGGTCTCCAACGCCGGAACCAAGACGCAGTACTTGCCGGAGCCGTCGACATACAGGTAGGGTTTTTCGCGAATCACGGGCGTTTTGTTCACGATCGTATAGGGCGGATCGGGGAATGTGGCCGGCGGGGTGTTCTCGCAGCCCACGAAAACCGTATTCCACACGGCGTTGTTCCAATTTCCCCATTTGCTGTTCCGCGACAGCCACTGCTGCTGCGAGGCGGGAACGAGCTTGCCGTCCACGACCGAGTCGGCCAGGAACCCGCCGCTGGCATATCCCACGTTCCCTTTCGAGCCCCAGTCGAAAAGCTGCAGTTCGCCCTTCACGTGCAGGCGGCGCAGGGGGGATGCCTGTGAGACGGCGATCCGCGTGATGCCTTTGTTGTTCTTCCACGGCACGTCGGACGACGGAATAATGGCCAGGTTCTCCAACGTCCGCCAAAAGTTGTCCAGGGCCTTGCCGTCGGCCCATTTGGCGTTGACGGTCAAGGCCCCGTCAATCTGCACGTCGTCGGGGTTCCGTCCCAGGCCGGCCACGTGGGTATAGAAACCCACGAGGAAGTCCACGTTATATTTGCCCGGCTTGAAGAGCAGTGCGCAGCGCTCGGAACCAAAATGGTTGGATTCCATTTTCTTGAAGATATCGTTCGCCACGCGCTCGACGTCGCCGGCTGGCATGGCGGGATCGAACACGTAGACGTTCGGGCCCAAGATGGTGGTGTTGGCCGCGGAGACCGGCCCCGCCAGGGCCGCCGCGGGCATAAGGACGCACAGGCCCACAACCGTGGCCAGAGCGATGCACGTCG
>JBEKVL010000431.1:0-5990 GCA_049514055.1 Tepidisphaeraceae bacterium
TGCGGACGGGCAGGCCGGTGGAACGCTCGGCCTCGGTGCGATTGAGCTTGAGGGCGGTGGCGGCGAAATACTTGGAGTAGTCGGAGAGATTGGCCGGATCGACAATCACCGGGACATCGCGGTCGCGGGCCAGTTCGATGATCCGCCGGGTGGCGGCCATGGTGAGCACGCCCTTGTGATAGTCCTCGATGCACAGGACCTGGGCGTCGCCGAGAGCCCTGGTGACGGCGGTGATCACGCGTTCGGCGGAGGCATCGTCGATGGGCGCGTGGTTCTCGATGTCGACGCGAAGGAGTTGCTGCGGATGGCGGTGCTGGGCGGAGCCGACGAGGCGCATCTTCACGACAGTCGGCCGGTCGGCGCACTCGATGACGCCGCTGATGTCGGCGTTGGCGGCGAGCATGCGCTGGCGCACCTCGGCGGCGGCATCGCGGCCGAGCACGCCAATGACATTGACGCGGGCCTTAAGGGCGGCCAGGTCGGCCAGAACGGAGCCCGCGCCGCCCAGGCGGTATTCCTCGTTCTGAAAATGCAGGATGGGCACGGGCGCCTCGGGGCTGAGGCGCTCGGCGTTGCCAAAGATATACCTGTCGAGCATGAGATCGCCAACAAGCACGATCCGGGTCTCGGGCAGGTTGGCGATGAGATCGATCAGACTGCTGGACATGCGGGGGATTGTAATGCGCGGGAGAATGTCGGGCCAGCGTCCCCGCTGGCCTTCCTGCGGCGTAGACCGTCTGGCATCGCAGGCCGGTGGGGACGCCAGCCCCACTTTGGGCCGCCGAAAACCGCCAGCGAGGGCACTGACAGCACTTTCGTGTCGCCTGCGCCATTACCTGTAGCCAACGACGACGCTGTCGATTAGCGTGCGGTTGCCCCGGCGCGTGAACTGCCCGCCGGCGGGGACGATGACGATCACGGCGGCGGTGTCGGCGGGAAGCGTAATTTCCGCATCGCCGGTGACGCTGCGGGCGAAGAAATCTCTGGTCACAGTGTCGTAGAGGTCGCGGGGAACCGGGCCGACGGGAATCCGCACGCGCAGCGGCTGCGGATCGGGGTTGTAGTAGAGGTAACTCGGATATGCCTTGTCGTGGAAGAAGTCGGTGGCCAGCAGGTCGATGTGGAGAATGTGGTCGCAGTTGGTGCGGTCGATGATCGCGGCCAAATAGCCGACGTAGGCCGCGCCGTAGACGGCGAGCTGCGTGGCGGGGCCGGGGTTGTTGACTGAGGGATCGCCGCTGGCATAAGGCACCTGACCGGTAGTGTATCGGACGCGGACGTCGGTGATACGGAGATCGAGATTCGGCGCGGGCTGGAGCGTTTCGAGCTTGAGCCAGATGTCGCGGGCGGCGGGCGCATCGCCGATGTCGCTGCCGATCCAGAGGCGCTCGCCGGGCTTGTTGCCGGCGCGAGGAAAGACCGGGCCGGCTTTCCATGGAGAATCAGGCGCTGTACGAGCGGAGATCCGGAATGTCCTCTCAGGCGATTTCGTGTTCAGCGCGATGCCCCACGAGGCCGTCCGCGCGTCGGCCGGAATCTGCCAGTGCCAGGTGTGCTCGATGACACCGTCGGCGGGCGTAAAGGTGACGGGCTTGGCGGTGGCGAGAAGTGTGGCCAGATCCCCCTGCCGCTGGCCTCGGCTGGTTTCTTCGCTCGCGGGAATCGCCAGGCGCAGATCGCGGGCGCGCAGGCCTTCGTAAGTGATGACATTGGCGGGATCAGACTTCCAGCCGGGGTGCGCCTGGTGGGTATCGGGAAGGCCGTCCTGATAGAAGAGGCGGGCATTGTTGGCGACGTTGAGCAGCCACCGGCCGATGGCCCGGGCGAAGCGCGGGTCGTAGCGCGGCAGTGGAGCCATGGCGCCGGCGGCGTTGAAGGTGTTCATGGCGAAGGCATAACCGCCGCGGTCGGTGGTGGAACCTTGCAGGCCGTGGATATCGTAATCGCCGCAACGGATGGCGAGGATGCCCCAGCCGGGGCGAGCGACGGTCTTCTCCTGATTCTCGGACAGGCACCAGTTGACGAGTTTGGAAACGTCGTAATCGCGGCCTTCCTCGGCGTTGAGCCGGGCGGCCAGAACGGGGGCATAGTACAGGAGTGTTTCGTAGAGTGGACTGCCGGCGTCCACGGGGCGGCGCTGCAGGAACGCCATGCACCAGTCGGCCGCTTCCAGGTGGCGCCTGTCGCCAAAACGTCGCCAGGCGGCATATTCGAGGTAACCGATGCCGGCGGAAGCATCCGGCTCGCGCCAGCGGCCGTTGAAACGCGGGACATTCCGGCGGAAATCGAAGGTGGTGAAGTTGAAGTCGGCGTTTGGCCCGCCGAGGGACTCGACCACCTTGCGATAGCGGTCTGCCTGGGCGCGGAAGATGGATTCCAGGCCATCGACCGTTGGATATTGAGCGGTGAGTTGGCTGAAGAGGATCCCGGGGAGAATGTCGTACCAGAAGCTGCCGCCACCCTGCGAACCCGGGCCGTTGAGGACCACGCCGATGGCCGGGTCGGGGTTGTACCACTCGCGGCACATCGCGGCCCAGTTGCGGCCGGGCTGATTGCTCTTGTCGATGCCGGCGAGAGTGGCGCCGACGACCGAGGAGATAGTGCAGATGCCCTCGCCGCCGCCGCGGGCGCCGACGTAGGAGGGCAGCGTGAATTGCTTGCCATCGGCCATCTTCAGCAACGGCAGAGATTCGCCCTGCGCGGTTTCATTGAAGGCAAGTCTGTCATAATCGCGAGCGCGGGATTTCCAGTCAGTGATCCTGAAGGGCTGGGGGACGGCAGGCATGCGCTCAACCAGGGGAATGCTGATCTGCGCGACCGGTTCGGCGGCGAGGGTGGAGACAAGACGCAGGCAGAGGCACACAGGCACCAGGGCACGGAGGCACAAAGGCAAGCCAGGAAAGCGTGGGCTGGGCATCTGGAAACGATATCGTTGCGGACAAACCGGGGCAATCCCATGAACGATTGTCCGGGAGAGGGGAGGCGACCATTTTTCCTGGCATCCCATCGAAACCACAAACCGTCATCCCGAGCGTACTCGCGAGAACCTGCCCTGAGCGAAGCCGAAGGGGAGTTGGCCTCGAAGTCCAAAGCCAGGTTCTTCGCGAGTACGACTCAGAATGACAACTGTCGTAGTGGAAACGACTTACGACTTGCCCGAACCTCTGGCCACGCCCGCCGGAGACGGCCGCGCTCCCGGACGCGGGAAATCCTTGCGGAATCTGGTACAACTGCGTGTTGACCGGCCCCTGTTATGCAAACGGGGGGCGCTGCAGGAGACGACTATGCCGAAGATGCGCGTGTTGCCGAACATCGAATTGCTGGAAGATCGCCGGCTGTTGACGGCCACGATGGTGGGGACCGTCTTGCACATCGACGGCACCACGGGAGATGATGTGATCACGCTGTCGCAGACCCCAGGCAAGAAGGGAAACTACGACGTCAAGATCGGCACTACCCGCGCCACGTTTCCCAAGAGCCTGGTGTCCAGGATCATCATTCACGGCAACGCCGGGAACGACAAGATCACTGTGAAAAAACTGAATCCGCACCCCTGGGTTCTCTCGATCTTCGGCGACGACGGAAACGACACGATCTCCAGTGCCGACGGACGGGACGGGATTCAGGGCGGCGCCGGCAACGATTTCATCAGCGGCACGGGCGGCCATGACACGATCCAGGGCGGGGCGGGCAATGACGTCATCCTCGGAGGCGGCGGCAATGACCGCCTCTACGGGCAGGACGGCAACGACACGATCTACGGCGGCGCCGGCGGCAACGACACCATCAGCGGCGGGGCCGGCGATGACATCCTCGCCAGCAACGAACAGTACCTCTCGTTTGTCGGCCAGAAGGCGGTGACGGATGTGGGCGGCAACGACGTGCTCGACAGCGGTGACGGCAACGACTGGCTGCTGGACGGCACGCAGAACGCGATCATCAAGGACCGTGGCGGGCGGGACACCATGACCGGCGGCGCGGGCGCGGATGTGCTCGACGCCCGCGGCAGCAGCATCATCACCGACAAGAACAAGGCGGACGGCGACTACGTACCGGCCGAGGACTACACGCCGGCGAGCAATCAGCCCGGCATCTTCCACGCCAGGATCACACTGACGATCAAGGTGAAGAACGCGAAGGGTCAATACGACACCGTCATGATTCCCGCGTTTATCGGGTATTTCAACGCTGCCACGCCCGCCGACATTCGGACCAAGGCCGCCGATTCGATCGTGTACTTCGACCCCCGGCCCGGCTCCGCCCCGACCTGGACCCTGGGGGACGTGTTTCGCACCTGGGGCATATCGTTCGACTCGACACACCTCGGGCGATATTTCGCCGCGACAGGCCACGCGTTGACGCTGACGATTAACGGAGTGAGCAACACGGATTTCGCAAACGCCGCCCTGCCGGTGATCGGAACCACGCCAACGGCGGTCGTCATCACGGTGGGATGATTTGAGATGTGAGATTTGCAATTCCGGATGTGAAATCTGGGATTTGAAAGCTGCGATTTGAAATCATGGACTGGCGATTCGGATGGCCAAGAATCTCCTCATCCTCGCGGTGCTGGCGCTGATCGTGGCGCTGCCTTTCCTGGCGCGCCGCGAGCCGTCGGTGGTGGCGCCTGCGGCCGACGATCTGGTGCTGGTGATCGTGACGCCGCACAACGAGGCCATCCGCTACGAGTTCGCCCGGGGATTTGCCCTGTGGCACTGGCAGAAATACGGGCGGGGAGCGCGCGTGGAATGGCGCAACGTCGGCGGGACCACGGAAATCGCCCGCTATCTGACCAGCGAATACGCCACGGCGATGCGGTCGTACTGGACGCGCGACAAGGCTCGAAACTGGCCCGCCGGGGCCATGGACACGGTGACCGGCACATCGCCGCCGGCCAGCCCGCAACTGCTGGAGATATACAACGCGTTCCGGGCCATCGACGACCCGGATTCGGCGGTGAACAGCAAGAGCGACATCTTTTTCGGCGGCGGTGAATATGACCACACGGACGCGGCCGCGCGCGGGCTGGCGGTGGCGCCGTGGCCGGCCGGCAAGGAGCCGACACCGCTCTTTGAGGCGCCCGACGGCACGGTGCTGCTGCCGCAGCGCGTGTCGGGAGAAATCTGGCGCACGCCGACGATGTTCGGCAACGCCATCTCGACGTTCGGCATCTGCTACAACGTGGATCGGCTGAAGGAACTCGGCTTCTCCGGAGAGCCCGCATCCTGGGACGACATGGCCAACCCGCTGTTCTTCCGGCAGGTGGGCGGGGCCGATCCGGACAAGTCGGGATCGGTCGCCAAGGCGTTCGAGATGATGATCCACCAGAAGGTGTATCAGCGGGTGCGGGCGTCGGGCTTCTCAGATTCTCAGATCGCGAAGTTCGAGGAAGAGATCGGCAAATACGGCAAGTCCAGAGGCAGCAGCTATCAGCGCGGCGAACTGCCGGAAACCGTGCCCGCGGCATATCAGCGGGCGGTGGAACGCGGCTGGCTCGACGGGATCGAACTGGTGGAGCACATCGGCGCCAATGCGCGGTATTTCACGGATTCCTCGCAGAAGGTGCCGGTGGATGTATCGATGGGCGATTCGGCCATCGGCATGTCGATCGACTTCTTCGGCCGGTTCCAGGCACAACTCTGCCGCGAACCCGACGGCCGGGCGCGCATGGTCTACCTGACCCCGATCGGCGGATCGAGTGTATCCTGCGATCCGGTGTCCCTGCTCCGCGGGGCCGGCGCGCAGGCGCCCAAAGACCGCCGCGCGGAGACGCGGCAGGCGGCGATACGCTTCATCGAGTTCGTGCTGTCGGAGGATGGCCAGAAGTTGTGGACGTACAAGCCCGGCTCGCCGGGCGGGCCCGAGAAGTATGCGCTGCGGCGTCTGCCGATCCGGCTGGATTTCTATCCGTCAACCCGCCCGGCCATCCAGGCCACGCACCTGGAACACCTGAAGCACGCCGCCGACAACCTGGCCGATCCGGCCATCGA
>JBEKVL010000432.1:0-5969 GCA_049514055.1 Tepidisphaeraceae bacterium
GGTGGAGAGCGTGCTGGAAAAGCCGGCGCCAACGCAGGCCGAGCAGACGCTCATTGTGCCGGGGTTGCGCGCGGGCCACTACCTGTGCTTTTTCGGCATGCATGTGCTGACGCCGGCGGTGATGGAGATTCTGGGCGACCTGATCTCCCAAAGCCCGGATCGCAAAGTGCAATTGTCCGATGCGCTGGCGCTGCTGGCGCGCCGCGAGCGCTACCTCGCCCTGGAACTGCGGGGCCAGCGTCACAACATCGGCGTGAAATACGGGCTGTTGATGGCCCAACTGGCGCTGGCGCTCGATGGCAACGACCGGGAAGAGACCCTCTCGCAACTGATCGAACTGCTGGCGATGCGCGAGCGCCGTGGCCGCGAGCGGTGATCACGCAGAGCGTGTGTTTGTAGCCATGATCGGTGATCGCGATTGGTCGTTCGTATTCAGCCCCGTAGGGGCGATATATGGTAGTCCATGGCGTAAGCATGCGTGACGTGTGCGATGTGCGATTCAAGCCCCGTAGGGGCGACAGAAGTTCTGCCGTCCCTGCGGGGCTGATGGTCGATTTGGCTATGTCTACCCACGACTTACGTCATGGGCTAATGTCTATCGTCCCTGACGGGGCTGCGTGGCCGCCGAAGGGAGAAACGTAGGTTGTATGTCCTCCGAACTAATACAGATTATCCTCTCGCCGGAATCCAGCGTCCGCGACCTGCCGCTCGAAGGATTCTGCCGCACGGCATCGGTCGAGGAGCTGCTTGCCGAGTGCGACGAGCTCGACTGCTTCCGCCGCCAATGCGACAATCTCTACCAGCGCGTCCGCGCGCTCTTCTTCCTCTACGCCATTCATCGTTTCCACCTGCCGCCGAAACTCGCCGCCACTCCACCCGGCGGTGCCTTCGGGAACGATGACCGGACCACCAATCGTCATCCTGAGCGTACTCGCGAAGGATCTGGCCTCGAGCCTCCAAGCCAGATGCTTCGCGGGTACGCTCAGGATGACGCTGGTGTACCACTTGTCTCTGATTCTGGCCACGCCCATTCCACCCACCGCGGCCTGGTGCCGTTCGAGGGCTACCGCCATCTTCTCTCGCGCCGCTTCGACGAGGCCATCGACCTGTTCCTGGCATCGCAGAAGGAGAACGGCCCCAGCGACGCCATCTGCAGTGCGCTGGCGGCGGCATACCACGACCTGGGCTTTCAGACGCTGGCCAACCAGGTGCGCCGTAGCGTCCGCTCCGTCCGCGGCAATCAGTGGATGTTCCGCATCGGCCACCCTGCCGATCAGCCGCTGCGCATCCGCCCGGAACTGCTCGTGAGTTCATTGGATGGTTCGTTCCCGATTCTCTCCGAGCGCACGCCCGTGCGCATGGACCTTTCGCACAGCGCCTGGAGCGACATCTTCTTCCTCGGCATGGATTTCCCGGAAGGCGCGCGGGTGCTGAATGTGTCGATCGACCTGGCCGTGCATGGCCGCGACAGGCATCCCCGGCCGCCGGTCGAGGCCTATCTGCGCGTGATCGACGAACCAATTCTGCGGCTGGTCAGCGTGGACCTGGGCGCTCGCGCCGACATCATCCACCTGCCGGAGGTGTTCGACTTCGCCAAGGACTACCTTGGTTTGCTCAAGGCGGCCGTCATCGCCGCCGGCATCGTCCCGCCGGGCATCGAAGGCTCGGGGCTCAGCCTGGGCGAGTTGCTGGCGCGGATCGTCGGGCCGGGCCTGGGTCTGGAGGTCGTCAGCAACGTCAACAACATCCCCAAGGGCTCGCGGCTGGCGGTCTCCACAAACCTGCTGGGCTCGCTGATCTCCGCCTGCATGCGGGCCACCGGGCAGGCCCAGTCGTTGACCGGCACGCTCACCGAACCCGAGCGGCGGCTGGTCGCGGCCCGCGCCATTCTCGGCGAGTGGCTGGGCGGATCGGGCGGCGGCTGGCAGGATTCCGGCGGCATCTGGCCGGGCGTGAAGCTCATCAGCGGCTGTTTCGCCGAGCCGGGTGACCCGGAGTTCGGCATCAGCCGCGGCCGGCTCATGCCCAACCATCGCATTCTCAGCGACGCCGATGCCTCGCCCAAAGTGCGACAGGAGTTACAGGACAGTCTCGTGCTCGTGCATGGCGGCATGGCCCAGAACGTCGGGCCGATCCTGGAGATGGTCACGGAAAAATACCTGCTCCGCTGCGAGGCCGAATGGGCCGGACGCAAGCAGGCCATGGGCGTGCTGGATGACATTCTGGCGGCGCTGCGCAACTGCGATGTCCGCGCTGTCGGCGCACTGACCACCCGCAATTTCTTCGGGCCGATTCAGGCGATCATTCCCTGGGCCAGCACCCATTACACCGAAACACTCATTCGCAAGGTCAAGGCCCATTTCGGCGATGCGTTCTGGGGGTTCTGGATGCTTGGCGGCATGTCCGGCGGCGGCATGGGCTTCATCTTCGCCCCGCAGCGAAAGCTCGAGGCGCAGGGGTTCCTCCAGCGGACTATGTCCGAAACTCGTCGCGAATTGCAACACGCGTTGCCGTTCGCCATGGAACCCGTCGTCTACGATTTCGCCATAAACCAGAACGGCACCTGGGCGGAGCTCCTCGCCGGCGACAGGGCCTTGCTCCCGGCCGGCTATTACGCGGCCATTGTGCCCGAGTGGCTCCGTAGCGATCCGCGCACGCTGTCGCCCGTGGTGCGGGCGGAACTCGACCGATTCGGCCAGGCCTGCCGCACGAACGCGGAATTCTCGGGCATGGTCGAGCGGCTGTTCGACCGCCTCCTGCCTCGAGCCAGGCAACCCGAACCGGGCGAGCAGGACCTGGCCACATTGCTCGACCAGAACGGTTTCGACCGCGCCCAGCACGAGCGCATCCGCGCCGACCTGCGCTCCGGGCGCATCGGCCTGGCGCAGAATCGCCTGCCTGCCAGCACCATCATTCAGGACGTGCAGGGCGACGACGTCGTCGATGCAGCCGGCCCACTCGATCCGCAATGCACCCGGCTCGGCATGGAAGCGCTGGCGAGCGGCGCGGTCGTGGTCGTCAGCCTGGCCGCCGGCTCCGGCAGCCGCTGGACGCAGGGCGCGGGTGTCTGCAAGGCGCTGCATCCGTTCTGCAAACTCGCCGGGCGGCATCGCACATTCATTGAAACGCACCTGGCCAAGAGCCGCCGCATCGGCCGCAAGTGTGGCACGGCGCTGCCGCACGTGTTTACAACCAGCTATATCACGCATCAGCCGATCGAGAGTTTCCTCGCCGCCCAGCAGCAGTATGGCTATCCCGGCCCGCTGGTTCTCTCGCCCGGCCGCTCGGTCGGGCTGCGGCTGGTCCCCATGGAACGCGATCTGCGTTTTGCCTGGGAGGAACTGCCGCAGCGGATTCTTGACGCCCAGGCGCAAAAGGTCCGTGAAAGCCTGCACGCCGCGCTCATCGCCTGGGCCCAACAGGCCGGAGAAGGCGGCGACTACACCGACAACCTGCCAAACCAGTGCCTCCATCCGACCGGCCACTGGTTTGAAGTGCCCAACATGCTCCGCAACGGCGTGCTCCAGCGGCTGCTGTCGGAGCGGCCGGCGCTGAAATACCTCATGCTCCACAACATCGACACGCTCGGCGCCGATGTCGATCCGGCATTGCTCGGGATGCACATCCAGCGCGGCTCGGCGCTGAGCTTCGAGGTGATCACCCGGCGCATTGACGACCGCGGTGGCGGCCTGGCCCGCGTCAACGGCCGCGTCCGCCTGCTCGAGGGCCTTGCCGTTCCGCGCGAGGAGGATGAGTTCCACCTCTCCTATTACAACACCGCCACCACCTGGATCGACATCGACAAGCTGCTGGCGCTCTTCTCGCTGACCCGCGCCGACCTGGCCGATCAGGACAAGGTTTCCTCCGCCATCCGCGACCTTGCCGCGCGCATGTCGACGTACATGACGCTGAAGGATGTGAAGAAACGCTGGGGCCACGGCCAGGAGGACGTCTATCCCGTCGCCCAGTTCGAGAAGCTCTGGACCGACATGACCGCGCTGCCCGAGGCCGACTGCTCGTTCTTCGTCGTGCCCCGCCGGCGCGGCCAGCAGCTCAAGGACCAGGCACAACTCGACGGCTGGCTCCGCGACGGATCGGCGGCGCATGTGGAAAGTCTGTGCGAGTGGCCTAGTCCCTGAATGCCACGGCCATCTCGAACTTTCCCGAGGAGAGCTGCCGCGAACGGATGACTTCGCAGGTGTGCGGTTTGTGGCCGGGGATGCTGATGTGACACAATTGCCCGACGTGCAGCTCCTCCCTGAGCAGGAAACACACGCCCGAACTGGAGACGTCGCGGGTCTGAATCTCGGCGATGAGGCCGGCGTTGTGGCCGTCGACGACATTCAGGGTCGCCTTCGTCAGGACGATCTGGCGTCTGTCGCGCCGTCTCTCGTTGAATGAAAGCCCGGGGCGCGGCAGCCCAAACTGCGGGTTGGACTGTGGCACGTTGGACATACGGATGTCTCGATTATCGGCAGAAGTCCGGGAGTCCTTTAGTAAATCGGGGTTCAAGGTTCAGGATTGGCCGAGCCCAGGGATTCTGGCAATTGGCTTCTGCCGCCGCGATCGGCGATCGCGGCTACAGGCAGGCGGGTTGCCGGAATAGACGGGCAGACCTTCGCCGGAACCCGCCGGATATTCCTATCACTTGCCCTATACGGCCTGCTATACTGGCCCTCACCACATGGCAGACCGGCATTCCATTCTGGTCGTTGACGATGAGGCGGACGTCGTCAAGAGTGTCAAGGATCTTCTCAGGCTGGACTACACGGTCTACACGGCCACCCGCGCCGAAGAGGCCCGCGCCGTTCTCCAGGAAAGCACGATTCACGTGGTCATGACCGACCAGCGCATGCCGGATGTCACCGGCGTCGAATTCCTCGCCGAGGTCCGCCAGCGCCACCCCGACGCCATGCGCCTGCTCTTTACCGGCTACGCCGACCTGTCGGCCGTCATCGACGCCATCAACAAGGGCCACGTCTACCGCTACATTCACAAGCCCTGGGAGCCCGACGAACTGCCGCTGATCGTCAAGGAAGCCTGCGATCGGTACGAGCTTCTGGCCCATCGCCGCGAGCTCACCCGGCAGCTCCAGGTCAAGAACGCCGAGCTCGAGCGGGCCAACCGCGAACTCACCGAGGCCAACCGCCTGCGCGAGTCGTTCATTCATGTCGCCAGCCACGAGTTGCGCACGCCGCTGGCCATTCTCACCGGCCTGACCCAGCTTGCGATCCGCATGCCGTCGGGCAATGGCGCACGCGAGGAGTTCCTGCGGCGCATCGACCGCGCGGCCGGGCGGCTCGACGGCATCGTCGGCCAGATGGTGTCGATGCTTTCGGCCGGCCAGTTCGACCGCCCCCCGGCCATGGAGCTGGCCGATCTCGGCGCCCTCTGCCGCTGCGCCGCCGAGGATGTGGCCCCGTTCGTGCAGCTTCGGCACCAGGCGCTGGAACTGGACCTGCCCGGAGAGCTTGGCCTCGTGCGCCTCGAGCCGGCGCGCATCCGCAACTGCGTCGATCACCTGCTGCTCAACGCGATCAAGTTCACGCCCGACGGCGGCCGCATTCACCTCTCGGCCCGGCGAACACAGGCACAGGCGACGATCGAGGTGGCCGACAGCGGCGTGGGCATTGCCGAGGCCGACCTGCCGCGCGTCTTTGCGCCGTTCTTTACCGAGTTCGACGTGGAGAACCACTCCTCCGGCCAGTTCGAGTTCAACAAGCGCGGCATCGGGCTGGGGCTGTCGATTGTCAAGGCGTTTGTGGAGATGCACGGCGGATGCGTCCTGGCGAGCAGCACGCAGGGCAGAGGTTCCACGTTCACGATCCGGTTGCCGATCGCGCCGGCGGCGGCAAATGCCGCGTCCGGCGGTTCTCCGGGCCAGCGAGGTTGATCCGATGCAACTGCAAGTCCGCCTGGCACTCCAGCGGCGACTGGCCATGGTTCTGGTCATGGCCGTCAGCGCCATG
>JBEKVL010000433.1:0-5969 GCA_049514055.1 Tepidisphaeraceae bacterium
GCCGCCGCACAAGGCGGCGGATCGCTCCTTGGGCACCTTTGGTCGTCGGTCGCGGCAACGGTGGTTCTCACCGTCATTTGCTGCGGCATCTACCCGCTGGTGGTCTGGGGAATCGCCCAGGCCGTGTTCCCCAACCAAGCCAACGGCTCGCTGCTCAAGAAGGATGGAACTGGCACCACCAAGGACGAAGAGTCCGTCGGCTCGGCGTTGCTCGGCCAGAACTTCAGTGCGGCCGGATATTTCCATCCTCGGCCCAGTGCCGCCGGGAATGGTTATGACGCCGCCAACTCCGGCGGCAGCAATCTCGGCCCGTTGAGCGACAAGCTGATCAACGGCCAAAACCCGGTGCCCACCACCCAACCCACGACGCAACCGACTACACAGCCCACTACGCAGCCGGTGTTTGACGGCATCCGCCTTCGCACCGTTCACTATGCCTTCGAGAACGGGATTACTTTCAAGCTGTACACGGTCAAGCCGGACGGCACGCGCGCCGAAGTTCCCTTGGCCAAGTTCCAGGATGCCCAGGGCAACCTGAACGACGTCGCGCTCATTGACGCTTTCCCGCATCCCACGACCGAGAAGGTCGACAGAGACGTTCTGATTGCCGCCGATTTCGCGACACTGATCCCCGGCGATGCGGTCACTGCCTCCGGCTCGGGCCTTGACCCGCACATCAGCGTGGCGAACGCAGTCCTTCAGAAGCCTCGCGTGGCCCGCGAACGGAAGTTGACCGAGGCTCAGGTCCAGGAACTGATTGATGTCTCGACCGATGGCCGCAGCCTAGGCATACTTGGCGACCCGGGTGTGAACGTCCTCCGGCTGAATCTGGCGTTGGACGCCAAATCTCCGCAAACTGTTCCTCCCGGCCCGACCCCGGCGCCGACTACGCAACCGGTCGCCCCAAAGTGAAGTTGACTCGCCCCGGTCGCGGGGAGGGTCTGCTCCCCTCCCCGCGACCCATCGTGTATATCGTGCATCATGCCTGAAGACCGAGCCGCCAGTTTCCTTCAGTTGATCCGCCGCTCCCAGCGGGGACGGCTCAAGGTCTACCTCGGCTACGGCCCGGGAGTCGGCAAGACCTACCAGATGCTGACCGAAGGCGGCCGGCTCAAGGCCGACGGAATCGACGTGGTCGTGGGTCTGGTCGAGACCCACGGCCGCGCGGAAACCGCCAAGCTTGTCGAAGGGCTGGAAGTGATCCCCCGCCGCAAGATGGAATACCGCGGCATCACCATCGACGAAATGGACGTCGATGCCATCCTGGCCCGCAAGCCCCAGGTTGTGCTCGTGGATGAACTGGCCCACACCAATGCGCCGGAAAGCCGGAATCCCAAGCGCTACCAGGATGTGCGGGAGATCATCGCCGCCGGCATTCACGTCATCTCGACGATGAACATCCAGCACCTGGAGAGCCTTTACAACACTGTCGAACACCTTCTGGGTGTGAAAGTGCGCGAGCGCGTTCCGGACTCGGTGCTGGCCGAGGCGGACGTCGTCGTCAATATCGACCTGGCCGCCGAGGATCTCCAGCGCCGCCTGCGCGAGGGCAAAGTCTACCCCAAAGATCGCGCCATGGCGGCCTTGGACAACTTCTTCACCCATTCCAATCTGGAGCATCTCCGCGAGTTGGCGTTTCGCGAGGTCGCCTCGCAACTCGACTTCAAACGGCGTGAGGTGAAGACGGACGGGCCGGCCGACGCGGGCGTGTCCGAACAGGTCATGGTCTGTCTCTCATCCCGCGGTCCCAACAGCGCCAAACTCCTCCGTTACGGCTCGCGCCTGGCCGGCCGGCTCAACCGCAACTGGTATGCGGTTTACGTGCAGACTCCCAGCGAAGAGCCCACCGCGATCGACGCGCGGACCCAGCGATTGCTCTCCGACACCCTGACCCTCGCCAACCAGCTTGGCGCCACCGTCTTCACCTTCAAAGGACAGGACATCGCCGACACCATTCTGCGTTTCGCCCGCGAGTACCGCGTGGGCAATATCGTGATCGGCCGTCCGCACCCGCTGCCGTGGTGGCGGCGAATCATCGGCCGACAGAGTGTCGCCCAGCAGTTGATCCACCGCTCCGGCGGCGTAACCGTGATCGTCGTCGATGCTGAACCCGAGGAAGAGCGCACCGTCGAGCTCCCGCCCGAATCAACCCCTGCGGAACGTGCTGCGCCCGCGCTGGGCCGCGATTCAATTGGAGGATTACTTACACCAGAACGGATCGTGATCTGGGATAACCCGGTCACCCGGGACACGATCTTCCAGGAATTGGCGCACTCGATGTCCAACGGGACCACCCCGACGACCGCAATGATCCTCGAAAAGCTCCGTGAACGGGAGAGCACGGGATCGACCTTTCTCAACGAGGGCGTGGCGCTTCCACACGCCCGGATCGAAGGTCTGTCGGATGCACGCATCGCGCTGGGCCTGACGCAGGCGGGCGTATTGGACAGCCCCACGGCAAATCCCATCGAAGTCGTATTTATGCTGCTGTCCCCGGCCAAGGGGGCCGCCACCCACCTCCAGATCCTCGCCAAGGCCGGCCGCCTGCTCCAGAATCGCGAGCTTCGCAAGCGCCTGGCCAACGTGGAAACTCCCGCCGAAGCCTTGGAAGAAATACGCGGCTGGGAGATCTCCAGCACCGGGGATAAGAGGACTCAAGCGAAACCGTAACCCTATTTCAGAGCGTTCGCCACGTCAGTGGAGTGTCCCCGACCCCGCGCGATCGCAGCAAGCGGTAATCCCACCGTCGGCGAACATGTGGGGGCGAAACATCCGACCGGGCCGGCCGCCCGGGATCCGGGGAATGTGGCGAAAATCGATCGCGGCCGCGGGCGGGCGCTAAAGACCGTATTCCTTCCAGCGGCGGGTGATGAGTTCCTTTGTTGCTGCATCAGAGTCCAGGCGCCGGGGATAGGTGCGCGAGGCCCCTTCGCCGGGAAGTTTGCGGGTGGCGTCGAAGCCGATCTTGGTGCCGACCCCGGTGGCGGGGGGGGCGTGGTCGAGGATGTCCACGGGCCCGCGGACGAGCTCGCTGTCGCGGCCGGGGTCGCAGTTGGAAAACAGATGGAAAAGCACGTCCTGCTCGTCATGCACGTTCACATGTTCGTCCACGACGATGATGAACTTGGTGAAGGCCATCTGGCCCGCGCCCCAGATCGCGTGCATCACGCGGCGGGCCTGGTAGGCGTATTCCTTGCGGATGCTGAGGTAGGCGCAGTTGTGAAACACGCCGCTCATGGGCAGGCAATAGTCAACGAGATCCGGCACGATCATCTTCAGGAGCGGCAGGAAAATGCGCTCGGTGGCCTTGCCCAGGAAGTAGTCTTCCATGGGCGGGTGGCCGACGATGGTGGCCGGGAAGATGGGGTTCTTGCGATGGGTGATGCAGGTGACGTTGAAGACGGGATACCAGTCGGCCATCGAGTAGAACCCCGTATGATCGCCAAACGGACCTTCCATCAGTTTCTCGTTGGGATCGACATAGCCTTCGACGACGATCTCGGCGTTGGCCGGGACTTCCATGTCGATGGTGCGGCACTTGACGACCTCGATTCCGCCGCCGTTGAGGAAGCCGGCGAACATCAGTTCTTCAATATCCGGCGGCAGGGGGGCGCTGGCGGCGTAGGGCATGACACTTTCGCCGCCGAAGGCGAGCGCCACCGGCATCTTCTCGCCGCGGCGCTGGTACATGCGGAAATGGCGGGCACCGTCGTGGTGCAGGTGCCAGTGCATGGCGCACTTGCGTGAGGAGAACTGCTGCACGCGGTACATGCCGATGTTTCGCGAACCGTCCTCGGGGTTCCGCGTGTGGATGCCGGCCAGGGTGACGTAGCGGCCGGTTCCGCGCGGGGCGGTCTTGGCGCCGGCCGGGTCGTAGGTCTGGTCGCAGTCGAGGTTGCCGTCGAGCGGCCAGCACTGAATCAGCGGCAACCGGTTGAGATCGGCCTTCTCTCCCTCGTGTACCACCTGCTGGCAAATGCCGCTGCGGACGGTCTTGGGCGGATAGCTGGCCATCTTCAACAGGTCCGGCAGCTTCCGCATCTTCTCCATGAGGGTGGTCGGCATCTCGGGCTTGACAAGTTGCTGCACGCGGGCGGCCAGATTTTCAAGGTTGTCGGTGCCCAGCGCCTGGTTGACGCGCCAGTAGGAGCCGAAGAGGTTGATGGCCAGTGGCATGTCCGAGCCCTCGACGTTGTCGAAGAGGAGTGCCTTGCCGCCGAGTTTTCCGGCCGGGGAGACGTCGCGCTCGGTGTGGCCGTGCGGTGCGGGCATCTTGCAGACGCGGTCGGCGACGGCGGAGATTTCCAGGATCGGCGAGACGCGCGCTTTCACGCGATGCAGTTCGCCGGATTTGTCGAGGAAGTCGATGAATTCGGAGAGGGTTGAGGCGGCCATGGCCCAAATGTTATGGCGCGGCGGGGCGGGTGACAAATGGCCGCTTATGCGGCGTCAGTAGTCCGTGATCCGTCGTCAGCAGGGGAACGCGGAGAACAGGGCCGAGCACCTGGCTTGCAAGCGCGGTTGGCGCCCCCGCGAGCCAGAACGCCGCCGGCATCTTTCACCGTTGCTGGATGTTGGTGATCTGCGAGAATTTGTAGGAATTGGTCGAGTGATCGATGCGGTTTCTGCCGGTCCCGCCGTCGGCTACGCCGCCGAAGCGGCCGGCTCTGAACACATCGTCGCCGGCGCCGCCGCTGAGGGTATCGCGGCCGCCGTATCCGGCGCAGAGGAGGTCGTTACCGCTCTCGCCGAGGAGTTTGCTGGAGCCGGCGCCGCCGATCAGCGTGTCGTCGCCGGCGCCGCCATGGACCTCGCAGGGCAGTTTCACATCGCCGAGCGAGACGTAGTCATTGCCGGCAAGTGCGTCGATGCGGATGCCCCGGATCCCTTTGAGGCTGAAGACTTTGGCAACGCTATTGATCACCACGCGCACGGAAGAAGTTGATCCGGGGACCATCGTCAGCAGAATGGTGTCGGCCTCGTTTGTTCCCTTCAAGTACAACACGCTGCCGGTGGCAATCTGAGCCCATATCTTCGGCGCGGGCGCCACTACTATGATGCTCCCCGGCTTGGAATCAGGTTGATCCGGCTTGAACTTCGCCGACAGGAATCCGTAACAGCTCTTGCCCTGCAGGCTGTAGGTTTTTCCGGCACCGACCACCACTGCCGAGCCATCAGGCTCGAAGATGGCGTCGCTGTTGAGTATTGCCGAGGCGCTGTGGCGGATGCTGACGACGCCGCTGGCCGCGAATCTCGCATCGGCTTTGCCGTTGGACTGGTAGTGGGCAAAGAGGGTGGCCGTGCCGCTGACGCCGCCAGTCGGATTCAACACGGGAGCGTAGCCCGCGAGAATGGCCGAATTGTCGTTGGCCACTGTCAATCCCAGTACGGTCGAGATGCCCGTGGTTGTCGTCCATCCGTTGGCGCCGAACGACAGATCGGTCGTGCCGTTGTAGTTGACGCGGCTGACCACCACCCTGGGCGAGGTTGTGGATCCCGTGTTGTCCGGGATAACCGGTCCCGCGACCAGCATGCTCCCATCAGGCCCCAAAGCGACGCGAGCCGCAAAGGTCGGCTGGCTGAACTGCTCCTGGACAATGCCGTTGCCCCCGAAAGTCGGGTCAAGCTCGCCATCGCTGGTCAGGCGCGCCAGCCAGAATCCCGTATGCGCCAGCGGGCCGTCCGACTGGCTGGCCTGCTGGCTCGTGCCCACGATCGCAATCTTGCCGTCGGGCGTCAGCGTCATGTCCTGCGGCTCATCCATGCCGCCCAGGTCAATGGTCACCGAGCCGTCGTTTCCGAACGAGGTGTCGGGCTGGCCGTCGGCGGTGAAGCGCCAGACGATCCAGTCTTCGTTGGTCTCGTCGGCGTTGCCCGCGCGGCCGGCGGCGACAATCCCGCCATCGGGCTCGACGGCGAGTTTCACCACGGCGCTGAAGTCAAAGAGCGTCGGATCCACCGGGGCATCG
>JBEKVL010000434.1:0-5967 GCA_049514055.1 Tepidisphaeraceae bacterium
GCACCAGAAGTGAACTCCGGGCTGCGGCGGACTCGACGCCGCTTTCCCGCCTCCGTCCAAACCGTCAACCAAACCACGCGGCGTTGCAGGATGAAAACGAAGACGGCCTCTCCTCTCAATGCCTCGGCATCGCCGCGCGAACCTCTGCACTCCGCCTCTTCCCCTTTTTGTCGTTTCCTTTCACTACCACCTTGGCCTTGACCTTTGCCACCGTCGCCGCCGCCACCGGCCCTGCCTTTGTCCTGGCCGCAACCTTCGTCGTCTGCGCCGCCGCCATCAAAGTGCCGCCGGTGGCCTCACTGGCGGAAGTCCCTGACACCCCGGAAAGACTATTTCCCAGATGTGCCGTCACCTCCGCAAAGTCATCCGTGTTCACCACGCCATCGCCATTCAAATCCCCCAGGAACCACTGGGCGTTCGCGCTCCCCATGTTCGCAATCACCGCCAGATAGTCCTTGTCATCCACCACTCCGTCCAGATTCGCATCCCCCGCCACCGTCTGCTGAATGAGCAATTGACCGAACACCCCGCCCAATGACTGTCCCGCGAAACTGGCCAGATGCAGCAGCGCATTGTCCACCATCCCCAGCACCGGCGTGCCTGAAGCGGCCGTTACCGATGTCAACAGCGACGGGGTCACGCCAATTCGCCCGTTATTGATCCACTGCTGAACCTGGGGCATGGGCGAAGCGGTGTAATCGAGAATCATGCTGTTCCCAGCCAGATCGAGCGAGCCCGGGTTCGTGATGGAGAGCGAGCCGACCCGCAGCGCGAGGTTCTTCCCTGCGACCAGCGCGGCCGGCTGCGACAGCGTGAGCGAAGCCAGTGCCAGCGTACTGCCGGCCGGGGCATTGAGGAGGATCGTCTCGGCGTTCGACGTGGCAACGACGGTCGAATTGATGAAGAGTTGATTGGTCTGAATGTTGACGGTGTTGGTCGCGGAAAAGCCGGCGAGTATAAGCGTGTTGTTTCCGCCACCGGCCGCGAAGGTCAGTCCAACAGGCGGCACGCCGTTGGAGACGTCGAGAGTCAACGTGTTACTCCCCGCGCTGGTGCCGAACTGGCAGGAGTCGATCGTTGCCACCGGATAGCTGGCCATCGGCGTGCAGCCGGCCGATGATCCCGTCCATATCTGCAATGTCGCTTGGTCCGGTGTCAGGCTGACGTCGTACGCGCCGCTTTCGATGGTTCCGTTTATCGTCAACAGCCCCTTCCGTTCATAGGCCCCCATGTCCACGATCGGAGCCGTTCCCGAGCCCGTATCGGGCGTGGTGAGAACGTCCATGAAACGCGGCCCACCTGCGAGATCGGTGGTTACACCGGCAAGTCCGGGAGCGGCGTTGTTGCCCGCGTCAATGCATGGCGAGTTAGCTTGCAGTTGCAGATTTCCGTAGTCATCGTCGGCCGTGCCCCAGATGCCATCGGAACCTGGGGAGGGATTGCGGACGAAGAGGGGGGCCGCGTTGATGTTCCCCGTGCCGGTGTAGCCGCCTTGAATGTCGCTGTACGTGATGGTGGTCGTGCCGCCCGACTGGCAGAGTTGCGATTCACTGCCTGCGGTGTTTCCCCAGACGATGCAGTTAGTCAACGTCGGCGAGGATGAGAAACTGCTTTCCATCCCACCGCCACTGTTGCCGGCTGCATTCCCGCTGAACGTGCAGTTGGTCAGCATCGGCGAGGAGGAAACATTGCACATCCCGCCGCCGCTGCCACTAACGCCTGTGGCCGTGTTTCCGCTGAAGACGCAGTTGGTCAGCGTCGGCGAGCAGGAGACATCGCACATCCCGCCGCCATCCCAAACGGTCGAGTTCCCGCTGAACATACAGTCGGCCAGCGTCGGCGCGGACGAGTAGTCGTTGTACATGCCGCCGCCGACGTAGCTTGCCGAGTTCCCGCTGATCGTGCAGTTCGTCAGCGTCGGTGAGGAAGAGGAGTCGTTGGTGATCGCGCCGCCGTAGCCCCATGGCCCCAGGGCCGTGTCTCCGCTGAGCGTGCAATTCGTCAGTGTCGGCGAGGAGGAGGTGTCGTACAGCCCGCCGCCACCCCAGGCGGCCGCATTGCCGCTGAACGTGCAATTTCGGAGGGTCGGGCAGCCTGCGGAATTATACATTCCGCCGCCTTCGTCGTCCGAACCCGTCCCATCGGCATTGCCGGCGGTGATCGTGAACCCGTCCAATACGGCCGTGCTGTCCGTGCCGCCGCCCACCACCACATGATAGCTGTTGTCGGTATCGTCCCCGGCAATGCCGATGTCGCCGGAGAGAATCGTCGGGTACAAGGCGATGTCGCGGGCATCGGGATCGGCGGAGTTGGCATCCCCGGCGTAGCCGCCGTCTATCTCCACGTCGTCCTTGAGCTGGAAGAAACTACTACGGTCGCTGCCACTTGTGGGCCTATAGATGCCCGATGCCACCAGAATGCGACTGCCCGGCAATGCCGCCGACAACGCCGTCGTCAGATCCGGGTAGGCATCGGCCCAGCTCGAACCGTTCTCCAGCCCGCTGGCCGAGGGATCCACATGCAACAGCGACATTGCTTCGTAGGCCCCCATGTCCACTATGGGTGGCACTCCGTTGCCAGTGTCAGCCACACCAGCGACATCCATAAAGCGTGGATCGCCAGCCAAATCCGTACTGATGCCCGCAGGCACGGCGGCGTTATTGCCGGCATCGATGGCCGGAGAAGTCAGTTGCAAATGCAAGTCGCCGTAATCATCATCGGGCGTGCCCCACTGGCCATCGGGGCCAGGGCTGGGATTGCGGATAAACAGAGGATCACTGTTGATGTTTCCCGTTCCGGGCCAACCTCCCTGAATGTCGCTATAGGTGATGGTGGGCGAACCGTCAGATTGGTAGATCTGCGATCCTCCGACGACATTGTTCCCCCAGACAATACAATTGGTCAGCGTTGACGACGAGCCCTGGTCGTTGTACATCGCGCTGCCACCACCGGCAGCCGTGTTCTCGCTGAAGGTGCAGTTGGTTAGCGTCGGCAAGGAGTTCACTTCGTCGCACATCCCGCCGCCGCCGAAGCTTGCCGAGTTTCCGCTGAAGGTGCAGTTTCTCACCGCTGGCGAGTCGTCGTAATTATACATCCCGCCACCGTAGCCATCGTAGCTTGCGGAGTTCCCGTTGAATGTGCAGTTGGTCAATATCGGCGACGAAGGGTACTCGTTGCCGTAGTTGTTGACGTCGCACATCCCGCCACCGTAGCTGGCCGAATTCCGGTTGAACGTGCAGTTAGTCAACGTTGGCGAAGACGAGCTATTATACACCCCGCCGCCGAAGCCGCCGGAGCCGCCGGCTATGTTCCCGCTGAACGTGCAACTCATCAACGTCGGCGAGGAAAAGACGTCATATATCCCACCGCCACCGTCCCAACCGTGGGCTCCGCCTCCCGTTGCCGAGTTTCCACTGAACGTGCAGTTAGTCAGCGTCGGTGAGGACGAGACGTTGTACATCCCGCCGCCGATGCCAGCGCTCCCTCCTGCCGAGTTTCCAGTGAACGTGCAGTTGGTCAGCATCGGCGAGGAGTCGTCATTATACATCCCGCCGCCCCCGCCGAAGACGTTGGAAATATCGCTTGCCGAGTTTCCGCTGAATATGCAATTGGTTAGCGTCGGCGAGGAGTCGTCGTTGTACACCCCGCCGCCAAACCCATGCACTCCCATTGCCGAGTTCCCAGTGAATGTGCAGTTGGCCAGCGTCGGGCTACCGGAGACAATACACATGCCTCCGCCATAGTAAGTCGACGAACTGCCTTCGTTGGCAGTGCCGTCGGTGATCGTAAAGCCGTCCAGTGCGGCCGTGGATGTCGTGCCGCTGCCGACGACCACATGATAGCTGTTGTCCGTGTTGTCCCCGACAATGCCGATGTCTCCGGAAAGAACCGTCGAATACTGTGCGATATCACGAGCATCCGGGTTGGGCGCGCCGTACCCGGCATACCCGCCGTAGATCGCGACCCCGGATTTCAACTGGAATGAGATCGTCCGATCCGTGTCCGACGTCGGCATGTACGTCCCCTGCCCCACATCGATCGTGTCCCCCGCCACCGCCACGCCCAGCGCCAGTTGCAGATCTTTGTAGGCCGTGCCCCACGACGGCCCGTTGGTCGCTGGCGCCGGCGAATTCACATCCACATAGATCGTCTTGGAAAGCAGCCGCCGCTCCTCCAGCGGCTGACAGACCGCCTCCCGTAACCGACGCTCCGCGTTCGCAGATCGACCACGCCTCCGCTCCGCCATCAGCCGGGAAAACATAAACATCTATCTCCTTTGCTCCATCGCGAAAGGCCCATCCTGATCCACACGTCGATAATTCAACCTGACAATTTCGGACACACCAATCCGCATATCGTCGGAACCGTTCCCCCGCCTGTCAAGGAAATTGTGCCCAAGCGGCCAAGAAACTTGGCCGGAAATACCCGCCCGGCACACATATTGCTCGTCGTCGCCAGGCTACCTTCATTCCGCTTTCCCTCCGTCTTCGCGGTCCTTGGTGGCCCTTCGTCGGCAGACCCGGGAAATTTTAATATTACACTCATTTGTTAATTGCATTGATATTTGCACTATGTTAAAATACCCGTTATGGTTCACTCCTTTAACAATCTCGCCAGCCAGTTGCCGGTGCCGATTCCACATTCCACATTTTTCATTCTCCATTCATCCTTCATCGTTGATGGGGTTGCTCGGGGGAGGTTTTGGGGAGGTTTGGGGAACGCTTTGAGGTCGTTTTGGGGACGTTTTGGACCCGGTTGGGACACCTTTTTTCAGCCCCTTGGAACTGGCCGTTATCAACTAACCACCTGTGCCATCATTACTTACGGTTTCCTGCCTCCCGCGGAAATGACTTTTTTCCCTTCCACCCGACCCCTCCCCCCGTGAGTCCTCAAAACCTCGATCACCGATTGCCGATTACCCGCACGGCATCCCCGTCGCCCGGCACTTCCCACCCTTGTCCGCGAACCACCAACTACTGACTCGTCCCACCGTTGTGTAAACTGCCCAACCATGAAAACGCCGCTTTCAAAACTCGTCGAGGTCATGGAGTCGATCGCCCCCACCCGCCACGCCGAATCCTGGGACAACGTCGGCCTGCTCCTCGGCGATCCGCAGCAGTCAATCTCCCGCGCCATCGTCTGCATCGACTACACGCCCGAAGTCGCGGCCGAAGCACAACAACTCGGCTGCGATGCCGTCATCGCCTATCACCCGGCCATCTTCGACGGCCTCAAACGTGTCACCGCCGGCTCCGTCGTCTTCGACGCCCTGCGCCGCGGCCTGCCGATCTACTCACCGCATACCGCCTGGGATGTCGCGCCCGGCGGTGTCAACGACTTCCTCATGGACATCCTCGCCGTCAGCAGCCGCATGCCGCTCCGGCCGGCTGCCGCCAAACCCACGTTGTGCAAACTCGTGGTCTTCACACCATCGGCCGCAGTCGAAAAGGTGTCTCAAGCGATGTTTGCGGCCGGCGCCGGGCACATCGGCAACTATTCCGGCTGCTCCTTCCGCACGCCGGGAACCGGCACCTTCTTCGGCGAGACAGGCGCCAACCCCGCCGTCGGCCAGGCCGGCCGGTTCGAGCAGGTCGACGAACTGCGCCTGGAGACGATCGTGCCGCTGGCCATCCTCGACAAGGTCATCGCGGCCATGCGGCCGGCCCATCCTTACGAAGAACCGGCCTTCGACATCGTTCCCCTGCAACCGCCGCCGGACGGGCTCGGCCAGGGTCGCATCGGCCGGTTCGACCCGCCGGTCGACCGTCGCGAGCTACTCGAGCGCATTCGCCAGGGCCTCGGCCTGTCGCACCTGCTCGTCGCCGGTCCCGTTGCTGGCCCGGTCAGCTCGGCCGCCTGTCTGGCCGGAGCCGGCGGCGAGCATCTCCGGGACGCCCTCGAGCGGCAGGCCGGGCTCTACCTGACGGGGGAAATCCGCCACCACGATGCCCTCAAGGCGGCGCAGCG
>JBEKVL010000435.1:0-5957 GCA_049514055.1 Tepidisphaeraceae bacterium
GTTTCCTCGGCAAACTCAGCGACGGCCTCTCCACGCTCAAGGCCGGCATCGACGGGGTCGTCGACACCTCGCACAATCTCAAGGCCCTGGCCGACCTTAAGAGTCAGTACGATCAGGCCGTCGCCAACCGCAACGCCGCCGACGCCAACCTCCAGGCCGCCATTGCCAACTGCAAACACCCCGATCCCGACAATCCGCCGCCGCCTCCGCCGCCCGATCGCACCTTCCACCACAACCCGCCGTCCAACACCAACGGCGGCGGCTCGTTCGACCCCAACGATAAGACCACCGTCGGCTTCGGCACGCAGGGAGCCATCGCCCCCGGCACGACCATCGCCTACCACATCGACTTCGAGAACCAGGCCACGGCGCTGCTCCCCGCGCAAACCGTCACCGTCACCGACCAACTCAGCGCCAGCCTCGACTGGTCCACACTTCAACTCGGCTCCATCGGCTTCAACGGCGTCACTGTCACCGTCCCGCCGGGCCTCACCAGTTTCGATGGTCAGGACACCGTCGCCTCCGATCCCACGCATCCGGTCGACATCCAGGTCCGCTTCGACCAGACCACCGGCATCCTCACCTGGGTCATGCAGTCCATCGACCCGGTCACCGGGCAGGCGCCCGAAGACCCGACCGCAGGCTTCCTGCCGCCCGACGACGCCAACCACGACGGCGAGGGATTCGTCAACTACACCGTTCTCCCCAGGAGTTCGCTGGCCGACGGTGCCACTTTCACCAACCAAGCCAGCATCGTCTTTGACCAGAACGCCCCCATCAACACGCCCACCGTCACCAACACCATCGACGCCGCCGCGCCAACCAGTTCCCTGCTCGCACAACTCAGCGGCGTAACCACCATCGGCCTGACCTGGAACGGCTCCGACGGCGCTTCCGGCTCCGGTGTCGCCTACTACGACATCTATTACACAGACAACGGCTCCCCGCTCAAGCCGCTGGTCCTCGACACGACCACCACCTCGCTCACTTTCACCGGCCAGACCGGCCACGCCTACGCCTTCTACTCCACGGCCGTCGACAACACCGGCCGCCGCCAGACGGCCGCCGCCTTGCCGGCTCAGGTCGCCCTGATTGCCGCTCCGGTACTCAAGACCGACACCGTCATCAAGGGCAAGAAGTCCCTCTTCATCACCGCCACCGGCGGCAATGACACCATCCTCGTCAACCGCAAGAGCGCCAAAGGCGATGTCGAGGTCATCATCAACGGCACGTCCAGAGGTGTCTTCCTGCCCACCGGCCGCATTGTCGTCGACGCCGGCGCGGGCGATGACACCGTCACCATCGGCCGCGGCATCCTCCTGCCCGTCGAGATTCTCGGCGGCGCGGGCAACGACACCCTGACCTCCGGCGATGGTCCCGCCATTCTCGTTGGCGGCGACGGCAACGACATCCTCACCGCCGGCGCCGGCCGCGCGGTGCTCATCGGCGGCCGCGGCACCGACACCTTGCTCGGCGGCGCCGGCGACGATCTGCTGATCGCCGGCTACACCAGGTACGACGCCAGCGACGCCTTGCTCTACCCCATACTCAACGAATGGTCCCGCACGGACAAGGCATACGCCGCGCGGGTCGCCGATCTCACCAATGGCGGCGGGCTCAACGGCGCCAACAAACTCATCAAGGGAACCGTCGTCGACGACCAGGCCGCCGACGTCCTCACCGGCCACGGCGGCACCGACTGGTTCATCACCAGCAGGAAGGACAAGATCACCGACAAGGCAAAGAACGAGACGGCGACGACAGTCTGATGGGTACGTGAATCACCGGGAAGCACTGACACGGGAAAGGGATGAACCATGAGAGTATGCTGCTTCGTCTGGATATCCGTGCTGGTTCTCCAGACCGCGGGCGCGCTGGCCGCCGATCCCGAGGCGCTGCCGCGGCGGGACATGGTCCTCTGGTATCGCCAGCCCGCCCAGAAATGGCTGGATGCACTGCCCCTGGGCAACGGCATGATGGGCGCCATGGTCTTTGGCGGCGTTCGGCAGGAGCGTATCGCGCTCAATGATTCGACGTTCTGGTCCGGACGGCCCCACGACTACGACGACCCCGAGGCCCTCAAATATTTTCCGCAGATCCGCGACCTCCTATTCGCCGGCAAGTTCCAGGAAGCCGAGAAAATGGCGGATGAGCACTTCTACGGCAAGCCTGCGGCCCAGCAGGCGTATCAACCGCTCGGCGACCTGCTGCTCTCGTTCGATGGCATCGAGAGAGCCGAGGACTACCGCCGGGAACTGGACATGGAAACCGGTGTGGCCAGGGTCAGCTACCGCGCCGGCGATGTGGTATTCACACGCGAAATGTTCGTCTCCCATCCCGACCGCGTGATGGTCCTGCGCATCAGCGCAGACAAACCCGGCCGCGTTTCGGTTGGGGCGCAGTTCAAGAGCCCTTATCTGGATAAATCCACGGCCAAGCCCGGCCGGCTGCTCATGGACGGCTGCTGGAACGGCCCGATTCCAGGCAATAACTGGCTGATTGCCCCTGTCCAAGGCAAGGGCCTGCGTTTCCAGACGGCGTTGCTGTCGCTTCCCGAAGGTGGACAATCCGAAGCGGCCGATACCGGTGTGCGTATCAAGAACGCGGATGCGGTCACGTGCATCCTCGCGACGGCCACCAGTTTCGTGAACTATCACGATATCAGCGGCGATCCCGCGACCGCCTGCGATAGAGCGCTGGCCGGCGCTGCCGGCAAGGATTTCCCGGCGCTGCGCCGCCGGCATGTGGACGACTTCCGCGCCCTGATGGGCCGGGTGCATCTGAACGTCGGCGATGCAACCGCCAACGACAAGCCCACCGACGAGCGGCTCAAGGCCATGCGCGAGGGGGCGGCCGACGCAAATCTGGAGGCTCTCTGTTTCCAGTTCGGGCGCTACATCCTCGCCGCGAGCAGCCGGGCCGGCGGCCAGCCCGCCAATCTACAGGCAATCTGGAACGAATCGGTCTCGCCTCCCTGGGGCAGCAAGTACACGATCAACATCAACACGCAGATGAACTACTGGCCGGCCGAGGTCTGCAATCTGCCGGAGTGCCACCAGCCTTTGTTCGACATGCTCAAGGACATCTCCGTCACCGGCGCCAAGACCGCCAGGACGTACTACGGCTGCAATGGCTGGGTGGCCCATCACAACATCGACCTCTGGCGCGGAACCGCGCCCGTCGATGCGGCCCGGTTCGGCATGTGGCCTGTCGGCGGCGCCTGGCTCTGTCAACATTTGTGGGAACACTACGCGTTCACCGGCGACCAGCAGTTCCTCGAGGAGTATTACCCCATCATGAAGGGCTCGGCCCAGTTCCTGCTGGAACTGCTGGTGCAGGAACCGAAACATCACTGGCTGGTCACGCCGTTCTCCATGTCCCCCGAGCATGGCTACTTCGACAGCAATGGCAAGATGGCATTCCTCTCACCGGCGCCGACCATGGATATCGCCATCATCCGTGAGCTGTTCCCGCATTGCATCGAGGCCGGCAAACTGCTCGGCGTCGACGAAGACTTCCGCACCAAACTGGAGGCCGCTCTCAAGGGGCTTCCCCCCTACCAGATCAACAGCCGGGGCTATCTTCAGGAGTGGATCGAAGACTGGAAACCAGGCGACCAGGGACACAACGTGTCGCCCAACTTCACGTTCTATCCGGGCTGCTCCATCACCCTGCGCGGGACGCCGCCACTGGCCGCCGCCATCGAGAAATGGATGGAGACGCGGCGCGGCCGCGGCGGCTGGCCCACCGCGTGGGATATCTCCGTCTGGGCCCGCCTGGAGCGCGGCGACAAGGTGGATGCGTGGATGCAGGCGCTGATCCGCAATTCGCTCGCCGGCAATCTGCACAACAGCGGCGCCAATCAATCGGATGCGAGTTTCGGCCTGACGGCGGGCATGGCCGAGGCGTTGCTGCAGAGCCACGCCGGCGAGATCAGCCTGCTGCCCGCGCTGCCGCCGAGTTGGAGCGATGGCTCGGTCAGCGGCCTGCGCGCCCGCGGCGGATTTGAAGTGAACATCCAGTGGAAAAACGGAAAACTCCAGGCCGCGGAAATTCGCACCCGGAACGCAGCCGCCTGCAAAGTGCGTTACGCAGCAAAGACGGCCGAATTCTCGCTAAAAGCCGGCCAGGCGATACGGCTGAATCCTGACTTGGCTGCGGCCAATTAGTGTCGGGTGTTCTCACGGCACCGATTCCAACGCCCTGCCATGCCCGGTTCACGGGTAACAATCGCTCGCGACCTGTGTAATAGATGCCGGTGCGCGCGAGTTGGCTGTGACTTTGTCACGGCACGTCGCCTGAACTCTTTACGATCCGGAGGATCGCGGCATGAAATCGCCGATTGCAGAGAAGGACGTGGCAGTGAGCGAAAGCTCAATTTCCGATGAACAGGCTGTAGCGCTGCTGGGACAGGCGTACCAGCAGATACTGGGAGAAGTGCGCAAGGTCATTGTCGGCCAGGAGCGGGTGATCGACGAAATGTTAATCGCCATCTTCGCCCGCGGTCACGCGCTGCTCGTGGGCGTGCCTGGCCTGGCCAAGACGCTGCTGGTCAGCACGCTGGCTCGCACGCTGTCGCTGTCGTTCAAGCGCATCCAGTTCACGCCGGACTTGATGCCCTCGGACATCACCGGTACGGAAATCCTTGCCGATGACGAGGTTACCGGCCAGCGCAAGTTCAAGTTTATCAAGGGGCCGGTCTTCACGCACGTGCTCCTGGCCGACGAGATCAACCGCACGCCCCCCAAGACTCAGGCGGCCCTGCTGGAGTCGATGCAGGAGAAGAAAGTCTCCGTGGGCGGCGACGAGTACAAACTCGAAGAGCCGTTCTTCGTGCTGGCCACGCAGAACCCCATCGAGCAGGAAGGCACGTATCCCCTGCCCGAGGCGCAACTCGACCGCTTCCTCTTCAACATCCTGGTCGACGACCCGGATTACGACGAAGAGATCGGCATCATGAAGCGCGTCACCGGCAGCGAAGAGCAGATCAAGCACGCCGTGTTGCAGCGCGACGAGATCCTGCGCTTGCAGGAACTGGTGCGGCGGCTGCCCGTGGCCGACCATATTTTCCACTACGTGGCCAGGCTGGTGCGCTCGACGCGCAAAGACGACCCGCTCGCCCCGCAGTTCATCAAGGATTGGGTTTCCTTCGGGGCCGGCCCGCGTGCCAGCCTGAACCTGATCCTGGCCGGCAAGGCCCGGGCGATGCTTCGCGGCCGGTATCATGTGTCCATCGAGGACATCCAGGCGAACGCCCTGCCCGTGCTGCGGCATCGCATCATCCCGAATTTCGCAGCCCAGTCGGAGGGCCTGACGGCCGACGATATCGTCAAGAAACTGCTCGAGTCGGTCCCGGTTGACGAGAAGCTTTACGAGAAGTCCACCGATGCCAAGCGATAGAAAGCAACGGCTGCGGTATCTCGATCCCGCAACGCTACAGAAACTCGCGCCGCTGGAACTCATCGCCCGCCAGGTGGTCGAGGGCATGCGCGTCGGGCATCACAAGAGCCCCCTGCGCGGGTTCAGCACCGAGTTTGCGCAGCATCGCCAGTACGTGCATGGCGATGAACTCAAGCACATCGACTGGCGGGTGTATGGCCGGTCTTCCCGCTACTACGTGAAACTCTACGAAGCCGAGACCAACTTCACGGCCACGCTTCTGGTGGATGGCAGCCGCTCCATGCATTTCGGCTCGCACGCGACCAACAAGCTGGAGTACGTGAAACACATGGCGGCGAGCCTGGCGTATCTCACCATCCTGCAGCACGACTCGGTCGGCCTGGGCGTGTTCGACGGCCAACTCCGCAACTACGTGCCGCCCAAGGGCACGATGGGCGTGATCAGCACCATCGACCAGGAACTCTCCCGGGTGCAGCCGGAACCGCGGACGGACATCGCGGGCATCCTCCACGAGTTTGCCCAGCGCATCCCCCGCCGGGGCGTGGTCATGCTCTTTT
>JBEKVL010000436.1:0-5945 GCA_049514055.1 Tepidisphaeraceae bacterium
TCACCGGCGGCCGCGGAGATGTTCTGGGTCGTCTGGGTGATTTGCGTGGCAGGGGAGGTCGAACCCGGTTCGAACGAATTGGACAGCGTATCGCCGCCTTCGTAGACCATTTCCGTCGAGTAGACCAGGTGGTCGCCGAAGCTGCCGTTGATGCCCGCGCCGATGTACCAGGAGGTGTATTCGAAATCTGTCGTTACGGAGCCGACTGTGAGCGGGTCGTCGTCGTTGTAGTCGCGCTGGATCATGCCGTACAGGAACGGCTTGTGGTTGCCGATCTGGGTCGAGACCATGCCGCCGTAAAATCCGCGATGCGTGTGGTCGTCGAAACTGCGGCGGCTGTTGTCGAAGTCCACCGTGAGTTGCCCGACGGTGACGCCGGCCAGCAGCGAGACGTCCAGATTTCCAAGGGTGATTTCGGAGGTGATGCCGTCGAGGTACTGCCCGAGGATGAGCCCGTTGGCCCAGAGGACGAACTGGCGGCCGCCGGTGATCGTGAAATCGTTGCGGCCGGGAGTCTGGCCTTGGGTTGCCTGAAAGCGGCCGAGGTTGAAGCGGTAATAAGCCTGCTCGACGACGGCCATCTGGGTGTCGCCGTGGGTGTCGAAGGAGTCGCCGCCTTCGAAGATGCGGGCGCTGGCGCGGGCGCGAAAGAAGATCTCGTGGGCGCCGTCAAAGTTGAGGCGGAAATAGGTGATGAGATCGGGCTGGACCAGGAGGTGCGTATTTTGCTGGGTATCGTCCACGGCGAGGAAACTGGTCGAAAAATAGCCGCCGTAGTCGATGCGGGCGCGCTGCTCGGGCGGGACCTCCGGGTTTACGCGATCGCGGGTCTGCTGTTGGATCATCTGGAGTTGGCGTGCGAACTTGTCGACGCTGCTCTGGGCAAGCACGGGCAGACCGATCGCCAAAACGCCCATCCCGGTGGTTAGGAAGGAAGACTTCATCCATTTCCTCGGAGCTGAGTGCCTGCAAACCGAAACGTCCGGTGACCTAGATATCTTCATTATTCATACCCACACATAATCGCCGGCCTCGCGTACGACAAATCGAGAGGGACACGGGGCCATTCCTGGGCCTTAATGTATCCCGGCGACGGGGCTTATGCAAATAGCCGGAGAGTTCCGATAACGGGGCGGACGGGTGGTGAAGGGGGATTGGTGACGGGCCATTGGCGACCGGTCATCAACACCCCCTTGTTCGGACTCGCCGCAAGCCTATACTGCAACCCTTTCGATCAAACCGTACAGGAGTCACTCATGGCATCCATGGCTGCGCCCAAGAAGATCGTGCTGGCCTATTCCGGCGGACTGGACACCAGCGTCATTCTGCCCTGGCTCAAGGACCGCTACCCTGGCGTGAAACTGGTCGCGTTCGCGGCCGAACTCGGCCAAGGAGACGAGCTCAAGGGCATCGAGGACAAGGCCCGCAAGAGCGGCGCCGACGAAGTCGTCATCATGGATTTGCGGCAGGAGTTCGCGGAGAAGTATTGTTTCCCGTTGCTCCGGGCTGGGGCGATCTATGAAAATGACTACCTGCTAGGCACCAGCATTGCCCGGCCGCTGATTGCGGCGAAGCAGGTGGAGGTGGCCCGGCAGACCCACGCGGACGCCGTATCGCACGGGGCCACCGGGAAAGGCAACGATCAGGTGCGTTTTGAACTGACGTACATGGCGTTGGGGCCGGACCTCAAGATCATCTCGCCGTGGAAAGACCCGAGCTTCGAGCTGCGCGACCGGGAAAACGCGGTGGATTACGCCGAAAAGAAGGGCGTGCCCATAACGGCCAGCAAGAAGAAGATCTATTCGCAGGACCGGAACCTGTGGCACATTTCCCACGAGGGCGCCGAGATCGAGCATCCGGATCAGGAGCCCAACTGGGAGAAGTGCCTGACGACCGTGGTGCCGCCGAGCCAGGCGCCGGATCAGAGCGAAGTGGTCGAAGTCGGGTTCGAGCGTGGCAACCCCGTGAGCGTGAACGGCAAGAAGATGGCCGGGCATGAGTTGATCGCCGAATTGAACAGGATCGGCGGCCGGCATGGCGTGGGGATTTCGCTGCTGGTGGAGAATCGGCTGGTGGGGATGAAGTCGCGCGGCGTGTACGAGACGCCCGGCGGGACGATCCTGTATGAAGCGCACAAGGCGATCGAGCAGATCTGCGTCGAGCGCGACACGATGCACTACAAGCAGCAGGTGGCGCTGCGGTACGCGGAACTGGTCTACTACGGACAGTGGTTTCATCCGCTGCGCGAGGCGCTGCAGTCGTTCGTGGATCAGACCAATGCCGCCTGCACGGGGTCGGTGAAGGTGCGGCTTTTCAAGGGCCGCGCGCAGCCGATCAGTGCGGTCAGCAGCAACACGCTGTACGACAGCAAACTGGCCAGTTTCAGCATGGAAGGCTACGACGTGACCGCCGCGCGCGGGTTCATCGACCTGTTCGGTTTGCCGATGAAGGTGGCGGCGCACGTGAAGCAGCGGTAGGGGGGTGTCCGGCTTTGTGAAGCGCGGCCAAAGGCGCGCAGATTAGTCTGGTTGCGTCGCGTGCCAGACAGGCGCCCGTTCGGGGCGGCTCGGCAATCCGTGCCACTGCCCCGTTACTTGGCGTTCTGCGCGCTGCCGATCACCGGCAGACCGACTCCGCGTGGCGGCCCAGAACGCCTGCCCGTCTCGTTGGTAGAAGAGAGTACCGCGACCCCGGCGTCGGCGTCCGGGGCCAGGGCCGTCTATTGAACTGACTGGAAGGTGCATGCATGACTCGCAGGCTTCTCCGCTTATTGTTGTTGCTCTGTGCGACGGTCTCCGCGAACGCGGCCCAGCCGGTGGCCGTGCGTTACGCCTGGGCCGGCAATCCAGAATGCAACCGGTACAACAAGGAAGGCGTGCCCGCGTCGCCATTCCGCACGGACGATTGGCCGGGCGTTACGGTGGACAAGAAGTAGCCAGGCAATGCCAGCGTTCTGCCGGCCTTCCCGAATCGTGCATCGCCCGGTATTCCGGGCCGGCGGGGATGCCGGCCCCACGGCGAGTGCTTGACGCCGGGGGCAATGTCTTGAAGAATCGTCCATGGATACAACGGAAGCACGCATGAACAAAGCCATTGAACACCGCGCTCTGCGGCCATTGAAGCAGCAGTTTCCCGACGTGAAGTTGCTCGTGGGTGAGTTCCGCGGGCAGGTGACCGTCGTCGTGCCGCGGGAGAACATCGTGGCCGTGAGCCGGTTTCTTCACGACGACCCGGCGTTCAAGTACGACCTGCTGGCAGAACTCAACGGGGTTGACTACCTCGGCTACCCCGGCGCGGAACACCGCTTTGCGGTGAACTACGGGCTGGCCAGCGTCGACAACGCCGACCGGCTGTGGCTGAAGGTGTTTCTCGATCCAACGCAGCCGACCGGGCCGAACACGGCGATCAGGGATGAAGAGGTCATCGAAAAGGGCGACCCGGGATTGAAGCTCGATTCAGTCACGGGAGTCTGGCCGGGGGCGGAGTGGATGGAGCGCGAAGTCTACGACATGTTCGGGATCATTTTCACCGGACATCCGGACCTGCGCCGCATCCTCACCTGGAACGGGTTCAAGTCGTATCCCTTGCAGAAAGACTATCCGCTGCGCGGCGTCGGCGAGCGGGAAGACTACCAGATTGCTACACGTGAATCGGCATAACCGTGCCGGCGGAGACCCATGCTCGAGCCCCTCACCCAGCGTCGCTATCTCATTCCCTTCAAGGCGTCGCGCCTACCGCAGCAGGTGACCGATGTGCTGGTTATCGGCGGCGGTGTGGCAGGCCTGCGGGCGGCCATCGAGGCGGCCAAGGTTGCGGACGTCCTCGTGGTCGCCAAAGACAGCATCGAGCAGTCGAACACCTGGTACGCCCAGGGCGGTATCGCGGCCGTGCTTCAGCCATCGGACAGCTACGATTCGCATGTCTCGGACACCGAGGTGGCCGGGGCCGGGCTGTGCGACAACAAGGCCGTGCAGATCGTCATCAAGGAAGGCCCCGAGCGCGTGCTCGAGCTGCTGTCGTGGGGAGCGCATTTTGACCAGCAGCCGGGAAACGCGCACGACCTGGCGTTCGGCCGGGAGGGCGGACATGCTTTTTCGCGCATCGTGCATGCCTATGGGGACGCCACTGGCAAGGAAGTTGCCCTGACCCTGATCAACGCCGCGAAGCAGCGGGAGTCGATCCGCATCGCGCCCAACACGTTCATCATTGACCTCATCACGCATGAGAACCGTTGTGTGGGTGCCTTGGCGCTGATGGACGGCCGGGTGCAGGTGATCTGGGCCAAGCGGACGATCCTGGCCAGCGGCGGCGCGGGGCAGCTCTTCCGCGAGACGAGCAACCCGCCAATCGCCACGGGCGACGGCCACGCGATCGCCTGGCGCGCCGGGGCGACGCTCAAGGACATGGAGATGATGCAGTTCCACCCGACGACGCTCTATGTCGCCGGATCATCGCGTGCGCTCATCACCGAGGCCGCCCGCGGCGAAGGAGCGTATCTCGTGGACCGGGCCGGCGTGCGGTTCATGCAGGGCCGGCATCCGCTGGCGGAACTGGCCCCGCGCGACATCGTCTCGCGGGCCATCGTGGACCAGATCCGCAAGACCAACTTCTCGCACGTCTTCATGGATGTGCGGCACCTCGATGCGGTCAAGTTTCACAACCGTTTCCCGCAGCTTGCCCACCTGCTGGAACAGTTCGAGATCGACCCGTCCAAGGACCTCATTCCCATTCACCCGGCCGCCCACTACATGGTCGGCGGCGTCGCGGCCGACGAGTGGGGCCAGACCAGCCTGAGCGGCCTGTATGCCGCCGGCGAGGCCGCCTGCTCGGGATTGCACGGGGCGAACCGCCTGGCGTCCAACTCGCTGCTGGAAGGCCTCGCCTTCGGCGCTCGCGCCGGCCAGCACGCCGGCGAGCGGGCCGCGGCCGACAATTCGAGCTTCCCGCTGACGCTGGAACACCGCATCCCGCCGTCGAGCAAGACGGACCTGGACATCACCGACGTGAAGAGTTCGTTGCGGTCGCTTATGTGGCGCAATGTGGGCATAGAGCGGGACGGCGAGCGGCTGTCCGAAACGCGCGAGATCATCACCTTCTGGTCGCGGTACGTCATGGACAAGATTTTCGACCCGGCCATCCTCGACCGGGGCGCCGTCGCCGGCTGGGAACTACAGAACATGCTCAGTGTGGGCGCGCTGATGACGATGGCCGCGTATACCCGCACCGAATCCCGCGGCACGCACTTCCGTGTGGATTACCCCGAGCGCGACGACACCCACTGGCGGCTGCACCAGCTCTGGCGGCGGCCGATGGAAACACCATTTCCGCAGGCGCTGGAGTAAGGCATTTCGTAGGGTCGGCTTCAGCGGACGCGCCGTCCCGCGTCCGCTGAAGCGGACCCTACATTACTCGTTTGCCTCCGGGGTTCGGTCTGCCAACAATCACCTGTCTATGACCATGCTCGCGGATGACATGACGGCGGTGCAGTCCGGGGTTCCGGTGTCGCTGGCGGGCGTGCGCCGGTGTTTCGAGGGCGGGGTCATGGCCATCGAGCGGATCGATCTGGATGTCCCGGCCGGGCAGTTTCTGGCGATTCTCGGGCCGTCGGGGTGCGGGAAATCGACATTGTTGCGCATCATCGCCGGATTGGACCGGCCGGATGAGGGCCGGGTGGTGGTCAACGAACCGGGACCGGAGCACGAGCGGCCGCGGGTGGCGTATGTGTTTCAGGATGCGCATCTGTTGCCGTGGCGGAATGTGATCGGCAACGTGGCGCTGCCGCTGGAACTAATGGGCGTGGATCGCCATCACCGGATCGAGCAGGCCATGCGGGCGATCGAGCAAGTGGGATTGGCCGATGCCCAGGAGTGCTATCCCGCGCAGCTTTCGGGCGGGATGCGCATGCGCGTCTCGCTGGCCCGGGCACTGGTGACCGATCCGCGGCT
>JBEKVL010000437.1:0-11341 GCA_049514055.1 Tepidisphaeraceae bacterium
GGGCGATCCCGTCGCCATCAAGGAGCCGACCGCCGTGGTCCTCCGGCGCCAAGCCGGCGTCAACGTGCTGCTCATCGGCCAGCAGGATGAGGCCGCCACGTCGATCATGGTCAGCATGATTCTGTCTCTGGCCCCCCAGCACGCCCCCGGCTCGGCCACCGTCTACGTTCTCGACGGCAATCCGGCCGATTCGCCGCAGTTCGGCATCATCCACAAATACGCCTTGTTGCTGCCCATCGACGTCAAGGACGTCGATTACCGCGCCGTCGATGCCTGCATCGCCGACCTGGCCGTCGAACTGGACAAACGGCGGACGTCGGACTCCGGCTCGGTCCACGACGCCCCATCCCAATACGTCTTCATCGCCGGCCTCCAACGCTACCGCATGTTGCGTAAAGGCGAGGACGATTTCTCCTTCGCCGCCTCCGACGAAGAGAAGAAGCCGCAGTCGGGCAAGCTCTTCGCCGACCTCCTGAAGGACGGCCCGGCCTTCGGCATTCACTTTGTCGTCTGGGTTGATACCCCTGCCAGCCTGGAGCGCACACTCGAACGCGGCTCGCTCCGCGAGTTCGACAACCGCATTCTTTTCCAAATGTCCGCCAACGACTCGTCCAACCTGATCGACTCTCCGGCCGCCAACCGCCTGGGCTTCCATCGCGCCCTCTCCTTCAGTGAGGAACAGGGCGTTCTGGAGAAGTTCCGGCCGTACTCATTGCCGGATCGTGAGTGGTTCACGCAGTTGGTGGCGGCGCTGAACAAGAAGGCCGGATAACCCTGCCCCTCATCCCCGCCCTTGTCCCCGCCGCCAAAATCCGTGAGAATCTCCCTCTGTTGGAAACGGCCTTGGGACCACGGCCGGAATGGCTTCGAGGTTCGTTGATTGGGTGGCATGGGCAAGTCATCTTGCCCGTGCGCACGGGCAAGAGGACTTGCCCATGCCACCCTGGAGTCGGGAAGCCATTCCGAACGCGTTCCCTATCACCCGGAGACGCTTCGTGCGAATCATTGCCTTCATGAACCAGAAGGGCGGCGTCGGCAAGACCACCACCACCGCCAATCTCGGCGCGGCACTGGCCGAGGCCGGGAAAAAGGTCTGCCTCATCGACCTCGATCCCCAGGCCCATCTCACCATCAACTATGGCGTCGATACCGCCCGCGGCCTGCCCAGCCTCTACGAGGTGCTGGTTGACGACAAGCCCATCACCGAGGCCATGCGCCGCATCGACGACCACATCACCCTCGTGCCCTCGTCGATCGACCTGGCGGCCGCCGAGATCGAACTGGTCTCGATCATCGGCCGGGAAACGCTGCTCAAGCGGCAAATCGAGGCGGCCGGCTTCGACTACGACTTTGTCCTGCTCGACTGCCCGCCGTCGCTGGGTCTGCTGACGATCAACGCCCTGGCCGTGGCCACCGAGGTCATCATCCCGATGCAGCCGCATTTCCTGGCCTTGCAGGGTGTGGGCAAGCTGCTGGAAACCGTGCAGTTGGTGAACCGGCGGATGAACCCGCACCTGCGCGTGACGGGGATCGTGCTGACCATGTTCGACTCCAACACCAAGCTCTCGACTGAGGTCGTCAGCGACCTGTGTGGCTTTGTTGACAACGCCGCGGGCAAGAGCCTGCCCTGGTCGGGCGCGAAGATATTCAGCACCCGCATCCGCCGGAACATCAAGCTGGCCGAAAGCCCTTCCTTCGGGCAGGACATCCTGCGCTACGAACCAAATTCCAACGGTGCGGCCGATTACCGGGCCCTGGCGAAAGAAGTGTTGGAGATGGCACAGAGCGGCGGCATCGCGGCCGCGCCGGTGGCGGCCCCGCCTGTCGCCCCGCCCGTTATCGCGCCGCCGGCGGCTCCGTAGCGGTCTGTCCAGGTGTGTGCAGGTGTGCTTCAGCACACCACGAGCAGTGTGCTCGACGGGGGAAAGGCGACTCGGCACGATAATCACGATGTTGCGCGACAGGGGTGCTGAAGCACGCCCTACTGCACTTCGACTTCATCGTTCAATATTCGCGAGCCGGAGATCTCCTTCACGCCCACGCGGGCCTTGAGGCGGTCCTGTTGTGGCGCCGGGAAGCGGTAGAGCTTGATCGTCGATTTGCCCGGCGCCAGGTTGAAGATCAGCCGCTCGTCACGGGGCTGGCCGGGGAAGATGCCGAAGGCGATGTAGTCGATCGGCTTGTCGCCGTAGTTGGTGATGATCTGCTGCACCAGCACGTCCTTGCCCTCGCGCACGGCCAGCGTCTGCATGCCCACTTCCGACAGGCCCAGGTGCAGCGTGATCGGCACCACCGTGGATGAGATCCGGTTGTCCTGCAGCACGAACTCGACGTTGAGCGTCTTGGGTCCGGCGAAGGAATTGTATGGAAATTCGATCGTGATCTCCCGCTCGAACGTCTCGTCAGGATTGACGTTGAATTGCAGGACCGGCGGCGTGATCGCCCATCCCAGCGGAGGCTGCATACGCAACAGGCCGCTGAGCGATGTTTTGTACGGATTGGTGAAGCGGATCTTCCGCGTGTGCGGCCGGAACGTCGATTCCAGCAGCGGCCGGTCCATCGCCAGGCTCGCCCGAAGTTGCGCGAGCGGCCCGTCGATATCCACGAGGAACATCGGCGTTGGTCCCACCGAAAGCTGGACTTTTTGTGACGGCTTGCCGTTGTCGAGCGGGCGAACCAGCGGCGTGGAGTTGCCCCACAGGTCGACCGATCGCGGCGAATCTCCGAGGGTCAGCGCCAGTTGCTTGGTCGTGCCCGACTGTCCTTTGTCCCACATCGCCAGGATCGACTGTCCGTTGCGGTCAAAAAGAAACGCCTCGACACCCTCGGCAATCGGGACCCGGCCCCGGAAGGTTGCGCCGGCCAGGGTGGTCGCCAGCGTCCGTGTCACCAGCAGCAGTTCCAGCGGCTGTCCGCCCGACGACTCAACGTCCGCGCCTGCCACGGAGAATGGCAACGGAAAGTCCAGGCGCGTGGCCCCGGCGGCCAGGGAGTAGAGCGTCCGCTGGGCCAGGTCGCGAATCTGCACTTCGCGGCTGTAGCGCGTGCGATCCAGTGGCTGGAGGTAGAGCGACAGGTTGTGGTCGCTGTGCCTGCGGATGTCCTGCATGTAGAGCGGGATCTGGCTGGGCAGCACCGAGGGAGGAACCGCCAGCGCCACCGTGGCCGGCAGGCTGCCGTCGAGTTCGTGCCAGGCCGGCCAGGGCATGGCCAGGTCCGGCCGCTGCACGAGTTTGGCAAACTCCACATAAAGCGTGTCGTAGACCTTGCGCATGGAAGGATCGGTGACGAAAGCGTCGGACCCGTCCACGCCGAGTTGCCACCGGTCCAGGTGGTTGGCGTGCCGCGAGATCATGACCGCCAGTTGCGGCTGCCACATTTCGCGTGGAGCTTCGATCATCTGTCGCCAGGTCGATCCGCCGATGTTCCGGGAAATCGACGGCGGCACGTCCACGAGGCATGCGGTGGGTGTGATGCCCCGCTCCCCAAGGCGCACCAGCAGTTGGTCGAAAGCGGCCGAGTTGGCCTGTTGGAAATCCATCTGTCCGGACCAGACCGCGAGTTTCACCCGCCCGGTGCCGAGCATCGGCAGCAGGTCGGGCAGTTCGGCCCAGGATTCAAACGGCAGCGCGGCCGCGTTTACACCGAAACGGGGATCCGGGCGAATTCCTTCGGCCCTGTCCGCGAGAAGCACAAGGTTGGTCGTTCGCTTTGCCACCAGCCGCCCGTGGCTCGACAGCGTCAGCATCGCTTCATACCAGCCGCACGGCAGTTCCCCGATCGGCAGCCGCATCTTGCGGTCGCCCGACGCGAGTACCTCGGCCGCGCTGATATCCATGCTGCCGGTTTTCTGCCACACGACGCGTTTTTCGGCATCGCGAACCACCAGTTGCGAAGCCAGATCGCTGGTGAAACGATCGTTGATACACACGACCAGCGACACGGGCTTGCCCTGCGGAAATATGTTTCCCGGTTGTTCGGTGGTCACCGCGATCTTCGGCACCTGCGAGATTGCGACATCGTCGAACCAGGCCGAGCCGCGAATGTCCTGCGGGAATATCGCCTGTTGCCCCAGGGAGGTGCTGCCGAACAACTGCGGCTGGAGGAGTTCAAGCTCGACGACCAGCGAGGAAGCCCGGGCGTTGGCCGACAGTTCAACCGAAAGCCGCTTCCAGGGCTCATTCTCGCGCGTCGCGGCGTAGAGTTCCGAATGCTGGATGGAGGTGGTGATCGGCCGCAAGTCGATATCGACGAAATAGGCCGTGAGTCTCGCCCTGGCGTGCGCGAGGGGCGTGGTCTGAACGCAGGTTTCAACGCGATAGTGCGAGCCGGCCGGCACGCGGATCCTGCCTGGCTGATAGCGGTAGATGAGCGAACCGCCGTTGATGTTGAATCGAAACGAGCTCTGGCCGGAATGGGCGCGGTCGGTCGCAAGGGCGGCCGAGAGGTAGTGCGGCAGCCCCGGTCCTTCGACTTTGGACCAGTACATGGGTGTTTCTTCGGGGTTGCCCAGGGCCCGCTCCTCGAAGTCGATGGTGAGGAGGGTGCGGTCGTCGCCGTTGGGCTCGGCCCAGGCGAACAGCGACAACAGCGAGAGTAGTACATAGAGCGAGCGCATAGTCCGATAAACAGGTTATCGGCAGAAAGAGGGGGTTGACTGCAGCCACGATCGTTGATCGCGGTGGGCCATCGCATCTAGTGCTGCGGATGCCCTCATCGGAGGTCTGTCCCCTCGGTTTTCCGCCAGTGAGGGCACTGGCGGCACTTCCAGCGGTTGGTTGAATGCGACGGTCCTGAGCAGGGCCATCACAGTGAGGCACGAAGGAAGCGAGATTGCACATCAGGGGTGTCGGGATGCAAGTCATAAGATGAGTTGTTTTCGGTGGTTGCGCTGTTTGTGAGGAGGCAGGTGGTCTGAAAAACCCCGTCCCGACCCCGTCCGGAAGGCGTCCGAAATACGTCCCGGATAAGTCCTGACCCCGTCCGGAATGCGTCCGATTCAGTCCGGGGGAAGTCCTTGGCGGAGGCCGCAGGGATCGAGACACGCAGGCACAAAGGCACAAGGTGGCGGAGGGAGACGGCGTACGGCGGCGGGGTGATTGATTGGAGGATGGCGAGCATGGGGGAGATTTTAACTCATAGTGACTATGTTGTCAACTCAAATGTTTTCATGTTCGATAAATTTTTTGTTGGCGAGGAAGAGTCCACGGGCACCGCCGGCCGCGGGCGATTTTTCGGCAACCGCCGACGTCCCGGCCGCCTGGCGCTAGATCGACCTGTTTGAACCGGTATCATGGATCGCGGAGAGCCACGCCGCGGCCGGCGGGTGGATCGAGTTGTCCTCGCCGGAGAGGAAGGTGTGAGGATTGGCCGAGGTTGTCAGCATCGAAACCCGCGCGCCGGTCAAATCCGGCGATGGCCGGGTTGTTGTCGGCACGCTCACGCACATGGCGCTGGATGTGTTCGATGTGCGGCTGGTTGGGTCACGGAATGCCGGCGGCTGCATCCCCTTATCCGGCGTCGGATGAAGACACAGAGAAGGATGAGGCCGCAGAGATGTTGCCGGTGGTCGCGGCGATTTGGCGAATCGGCAGTCCAGGGTGTGGCCGATGGAACTTGACGGTGCTGTTGCGACATGGGATAAGTCGTTGATAGGAGCGGGGTACATCAGGGTAAACAGATGGTATTGATCCCTGGCCCGTTTTCATGGTCGCCTCAACCTCAAGAGCCTACCGAGTCAATGCGGCCCCACGCGGCCAGTGATGCGACACGAGCAGACCTCCTTGTCCGTTCGGCTGTTCGCCTGCTTCTCGTATCGGCCACTGCACGTCTCCATCTCCAGCCTTTTGGCGGACGGTTGTTCCTTTTACCTTCTTCCTTTTACCTTATACGCCATGGGCATTCCGCTCCCAGATTCTCGGGGCAGTGTTCTGAGAGTGTGCTGTTGACCCGTACGTTGTAGATCGCGCAGCGGATACTCGCCATGGCCAGATCCGCACAGACGGCCAGATCGCCCAGAAGGTGATAGCTCACCATGCTCACAAGCCGGTCGCAACGCTCGAGAACGCAGACGCCCGTGGCCGCAATCGACTCCGGCACGCGCATCGCCACCAGCAAGGCCGCATCCATGGTGGCCTTGCGCTCGGGCGAGTCGGCCGGCAGGCGCTTGGCCGCCACCAGCGCCTGGTAAGCCGCCTGATCCTCGACGACCAGTTCCAGCAACACCTGTCTGGCCCGCGTCAGTTCCGCCAGCGCCGGCCTGAATTCATCCGCGTAAGCCTCCAGCCCCTTCTTGTTGAGGCTGTAGTTCAGCACCATTTCCCCCAGCGACGTTGCCAGAGCACCGACCAGCGCCGACACCGACCCGCCGCCCGGCGTCGGAGTTCGGGCGGCCGTCGCCTTGAGGAATTCGTCGATCCGCGTGGACGCATCGTACATGTGTCTACCTTCCTTGTGCTCGCCACCGGGATCATTTCCCGCGAGCGTCATGCTCGACGCCCTTGGGGGTCAGATCCACCGGCGGGAACGCACTATACGACCTCCCACCCGGCCCAATGCCAACCTCCTTTGGCGCGCTCGTCGTGATGGCGATCGCGCAGGAGGATAAAAGCCGGCGACTTACCATTCGTACCTCTCCCAGCGTCACCCGTTTGATGCTCTCGCCAAACTGCTCATGATACTCGCACCCAAGGCCCAGCAGTTCATCAACGGCCGCCGTATCGGCCTGCGATTCGGCCGTCTCCTTCTCCAGCGCATCGGCCGTCACAATCAGCTCCTTGCTGCGCTCGAACCAGTCGGGCACGAGGTCCTTGTCGCTGCCCTGCAACCTGGCGATGTTCAACAGGATGCCATCAACAACGCGATTGACGTTCTTGGGGTCGCACCCCGCATAGACAACGAATGCGCCGGGCGTCTTGTCGCTGGCCCCGGGGAAGACGTAGGCGTTTACATCGTACACCAGGCCCTCGCCGCGAAGCGTGTCGAACAGGTAACCAGTCGGATACCGATAGCCGCTGCACATCGTGTCGGCCACGGTCAGCGCCGGCAGGTCCCTGTCTCCTGCGAAACTGCCGCTGTCGAACATCAGAATCACGCCGGCCTGCGGATTGTCGGTGGGGTTGATTTTCACCTCACGCACGTGGATCGTGGGCTTTGCATCGGGAACTCCTCCAGGCGCGCCGCCGGGGACGGCCGGGGTCCCGCCCCTGGATTGCTCCGACTTCCCAAAGTACTTCTCGGCCAGCTTCTTCCCCTGTTCCATGTCCACATTGCCGAAGATCGCCAGCACGCGTTTCGCCGGGGCAATCTTCTTGGCATGCCATTCCGCAAGCTGGCCCGCCGTCAGTTTCTCCACGCTCTCCTTGCGTCCGACCGGCATGAACTGATACGGCGAGTTCCCGGGTCCAAAGTACGTCTGCCGCGCAAACCGCATCGACTGGGCAAACCAGTCCGCGTCCTGGCTCTCGATAGCCGCCGCCATGCGCTTGCGCAGCGGGTCCACTTCCTCGGCCGGGAATTTCGGATTGCGGAAGACGTCCACCAGCAGGTCCAGTCCGCGCGGGAAATCCGCGGGCATGCACGTCAGCCGGATATCCCACGAATTGTTGCCGCATTCGGCCTTGATCCCTCCGCCGAGTTCGTCCATCAGTTTCGCGATGTCGCCGGCCGTCCGCGTCCCGGTGCCGCGCGCGGCCGCCTGCATCGTCAGGTTGCCGATGCCGTTGTTCGCCGCATCCTCCGCGGTCACGCCGCCCAGGGCGTACAGGCTTATGCTCACCACCGGCGACGATGGGATTCGCTTCAGCAACACCACCGTGCCATCCTGCATTTCGTAGCGAACGATCCTGGAACTCTCCGCCGGCCGCGTGGTCGCCGCTCCGATGGCCATGCCCAGCAGTTTCTGTGCCCCGGCCAGCCCCTCTTTCCCGACCGCCTCTTCCGGCACCAGCGCGGTCGTCAGCAGCCTGCTCGTGTCCAGGTATTTCGCGGCCACGGCCCCGATCTGTTCCACCGTCACTTTGTCAATCGCCTCAAGGTAGGTCTGCGTGAAATGCGGATCGCCGCTGGTCAGGTAATCCTGTGCCAGCGTCTCTCCGATGTTCTCCGCCGTCTGCAGCGACATTGCCTTCGCCGAGCGCATCTGCACCTTTGCCCGCCGCAGCCGATCGGCATCAACCCCCTCCTTCTTCACACGCTCGATCACCGCCAGAACCGCCCTGCTCGCCTCGGCGATCTTCCCCGCTTCCACCGACATGTCGATCTGGAATGTCCCCGACACATAGTGCGGCGTGTCATGCCCGGCCGAGATTTCGCTCACCAGCCCCTTGTCGCGAATCTCCTCCACCAGGATCGAACTATTCCCGGCACCCAGCACGGCCGCCAGCAGGTCCGTCGCATACAGGTCCGTGCTGGCCAGCGGGAATGTCGGGAAACCCAGTTCGATCTTCGCATCGCCCAGTTTCGGAAACGTCGCCACGGCCGTTCGCGGCGCCAGCAGCGGCGGCTCATCCTCGATCGCGTGGCTGAACCCGCGTCCCGGCGGGGCGTCCTTCACGTGCTTCTTTACGGCCGCCAGCAGCGTCTCGGGGTCGGCATCACCGACCACCACAAACACCATGTTGTTCGGCTGATACGCCAGCTTGTAGTAGGCATACACATCGTCCCGCGAAAGCCCGCGGATGACCTCCTGGTAGCCGATGACCGGGACCCGCGCCGGGCTGACGCGGTAGCGGTTGCGCGCCTCCAGGTCATCCATCATCCACTCCGGCTCGCCTTCGTCCTTCTCCAATTCCCGCTGCACGACCTCGTATTCCCTGGCATACTCGGCCGGCGGAATCTTCGCCGTCAGCATCCAGCCCGTCACCAGATCGGCCGCCTTGTCCAGGTTATCCGTGGTCGTGTTTACGAAGAAGCTCGTGCAATATGTAGTCGTGTACGCGTTGGATTCGTTGCCGATGGACTGCAACAGATCGCGGTTCTGTTCTTCGGTGCGCCTCCCATTGCTGCCACCGGCCACCAGGTGCTCCAGCAGATGGCTCAGCCCGCCGCCCAGCCACTTGCCCTCATACAGGCTGCCGGCATTCACATAACCGCGAACGGTCACGACAGGCGTTGAGGCCCGCCGGGCGATCACGACCATTCCGTTGGCCAGTTGGACCATGGCTTCGTCAGGTCCGTAGACCGTGCGATGGAGTTCACGGCTGAAATCCTCGCGCGACGATACCGCTGGGCCGGCGACATCTCTGCCGGCAACTTCCTTCGTTCCGGATGAACCACAACCGATGACGTAAACCAATGTGGCCACCAAAATGGCGGCCACACACGCTTTAATGCTTTTTCTCATCTATTATCCGCTCCGCCGGCGTCTTCTTCGTGCTCCACTTCGTTCAGGTACGTCAGAGCCCGCTCCAGTTCACCCTTGAGGTGCCGGACACGCAGCAGACTCCGCACCCGTGTGAGCAACTCGAACTTGTTCACCGGCTTGCTTATGAAATCGTCCGTCCCGCACTCGTTGGCTTGCTCGATGTCTCCCAGTTCGTTCAGGGCCGTCACCATCAGGATCTGGATGTCCCGCGTCTTGGGGTCGTTCTTGAGCCTGCGGCAGACCTGGAACCCCGACATCTTGGGCATCATGATATCGAGCAGAACAAGGTCCGGATTGTGTTGCTCGACTTTCTCCAGTCCATCCAGACCATCCACCGCCGTAAACACCTTCACCGGAAGCGCCTCCAGAAACGCCTGCAAGAGTTCCAGGTTCTGGGGGTTATCATCAACGATCAGAATGGTCGAATCCGTCAGAAAAGACTCGTAACCGGCAGACTGTGGGCTTGTCGCTTCCGTCATAGACACCCCGACTATACATAGCCCGTGCCTCAAGTAAAGCGGCCAACGAGAACGCCCTGCGCCCTTTCGTCGGATTGCAGTGAGGGCTCGCCGAGCCGCCCGTCTTGCGTGTCGACCGGCGGCTTCGGCAAAGCCGCCGTGCCAATGGCCATATTGAATCCCCCTGCGAACTGTGTCATCATGCCTTCATGTACGTTCCCGCGGAAAGGTAGCGCGCATGGGCACCACACCCGTTCGACTCATGGCACTGCTGATCGCAGCCCTCGGGTGCCTCACCTCGGCCGCACAGGCACCGATGGACCAGTGGATCGTCGCCGTCGCCCCGGCATTCCGGGCGGCAATCGAACCCCTCGCGCAATATCGCCAGGACCAGGGACTCAAGGCCATCATCGTGCAAACGACCGATGTTCTCACGGCCGACGAAATTCGTGCCGGCAATGCAGGCAAATTGCGCGAGCATCTCCAGGACCTCTGCCGGCAGTCCAAAGGGGCCAGCTACATCTTGCTGGTCGGCGCGGCCCAAGCCGCCGACCCCAAAGATGCCCCCACTACCGTGGTTCCGCCTCTCGGCGGCGCCATCGGCCGGATGCGAGGCCAGCCGAGCGACAACGCCTACGGCTGCCCCGGCCGGAATCTCCTGCCCACGATCGCCGTCGGCCGCCTTCCCGCGAGAAACGAGGCCGAAACCCGGCAGATGGTCGAAAAGATTCTCGCCTTCGAGCGCGACCCCCAGCGCCGAACCTGGCAACGCCGGATCACCCTGTTCGTCGGCGACCCCGGCGGCACCTCAGCCGCTGAACGCACCGTGGCCAACTTCTATGTGAACACCGCCTGCCAGAACACATCAGACCTGGTCCACCCATCGTGGGACATCCGGGCCATCTTCCACATCCCCGGCTCATCCTTCTATGTGCCCGACGAGGAACTTCACGACAAGTCCCTCGCCTGCCTAGCCCAAGGGCAGGCGTTCACGTTCTTTCTCGGCCACTCCAACGCCACCGGCCTCTGGTCGAGCAACGCCCGCTTCCTCGACCGCGAAGACTGGGCCACACTGAAAATCCCCCGCGGCCAGGGCATCTTCGTCACCTGTGGCTGCTATTCCTGCCAGCTTTCCGGCCGCGGCGGCGAGGGTTACGGACTGGCCGCCATACGCAATCCCGCCGGGCCGGTCGCGGTCATGGGCGCCCACGGCGAAAGCTACGCCGCCATGGGCCAGCTCGCCTTCGACGGCCTGCTTCGCTGTTTCCGCGGCCCGCGCCTCCCCAAGCGGCTCGGCGAATGCTGGCTCCAACTCAAATCCGGCCTCGCAAATGGCGACATCGGTTTCCTCACCTTCAAGATGTTCGACTACGCCGATGGCAGCCGCGGCACCATTCCCGGCGTGGTTCAAATCGAGGCGGTTCTGGGTGACAGAGTGTAGCCGATCGCCGTGACGGCGGGAGACGTCGCAAGCCAAGACTGGGATGGGTTGGGAGCGGACCTCAGTTCTGCGAGAACC
>JBEKVL010000438.1:0-6987 GCA_049514055.1 Tepidisphaeraceae bacterium
CGGGGATCGACGCGCCCGGGCCGCACTCCTGACACCTCGGGCACTTGGGTTGATCGGCCGCGTATCGAAGTCCGCAAGTGCGGCAGACGTAGTACGACCACCCTGGCACCCCCGCTTGTGGATTCCAGGGTGATGCACGATCCAGCCCGATCACCTTCCATCGCCGCGTGCGTGCGTACACCTGGGCATTGGGCCGGAACTGGTTGATCCCCAGCCTCCTGGTGGTCACCTATCACTTGCTCAAGGGACCAGCGCGCTATTGCGACCTGGGCGTCAACCATTTTGAACGGATTAAACCCGAACGACAGGCACGATCACTGGTTCACAGGCTCAACAAGCTCGGCTACCGGGTCACGATCGACCGCGAGGCGGCGTAGGAGTTTTCGGAGCAGTTCACTCACAGGTACGGATTATCAGACGTCGCAGAGGGCGCGTCGTTGCTTTCGCCTTGCGCCGCTGCCGATGACTGGACCGCCAAGGTGCTTGGGATCAGCCATAGCATATGGGCAATCGGGTTCTGGTGCCTGGCAACGGGGCTCGACGGGCCGACCGCCTGCTGACAGCCGTGTTTCGTTATTTTGCTATGGCTTGATCCAACTCAGCGGGCCAGAGCCAGTAACGTCTGATCATCCGACAGCGGTCCGGCGCCCGCGAACTTGCCGACCGCCTGCGCGATTGCCTCAACGGCCCAAGCCGGCGTCACCGGCTCTGGCAAGACGCGCAGAATCTCATCCAGGCGGTCCTCACCGAAGAACTCCCCCTCCGGCGACCTCGCATCTATGATTCCGTCGGTGTAAAGGACGGCGACGTCCCCGGGCATGAGAACGACTGATTCCTCCGTGTGCATGCATGGCTCGTCAAGCAATCCCAAGGGCGTGGTGCTTGCCCCGTCCAGCAGCACAATGGCCCGTTCACTTGCTCGCAGCAGTCGCGGCGGGTTGTGTCCAGCGGATGAGTAGGTCAACGTTCCCGTGGCCGGATCCAGAACGCAGGTGAAGGCCGTGACAAATGCGCCCCGCTGGGGCAGGCCCAGCGCGCACAGGCGGCTATCGGCATAGTCCAGCAATGCCGCCGGACCAGTTACCCGCGACAGGTCCATTTCATGCAGAATCGTGCGTAGCACCACCATCAGCACAGCGGCGGCCGCACCTTTTCCGCTCACGTCCGCGATCAGCGCCCCCACTCGGCCATCGGGTAGTTCACTCAGGTCGTAGTAATCCCCGCCGGAATGGCGGGCGGTCCGATACGAGGCGGCAATGCTGGTGTTGGCGATCGCCGGCGTCGACGGCGGCAACAACCAGCGCTGAACGTCGGCGGCGGCCTGGAGTTCAAAATCCAGCGCGTGACAGGTTCCCTCCAATTGGCGGGCCAGAGTCTGTGCGTGAATCGCCCGGTCGAGCAGGGCGCTCATCATCGCCAGGCCGCAGAGTTCGGTGGTGCTGCAGGTGTGCGGCGAGGGTCCGAGCATCACCATCATGCCGGCACCGGCTCCCTTCTCGAATAGCGGGAACGCGATCAGCGAGCGGCTGCCCCGCAGAAGATCAAGGGCGGGATCGCAAGCCTCGGGCGAGAGGTCGGCGATGTTCTGGAAACTGCCGGCGTACAGGAGCCTGGCCAGAAGGCCGCCCTCGCGAACCTCGGCGGATTCCGCGAGCACACTTCCCCTGTCGGCATCCCATGTGACACTGCGGACGATGCGGTACTGCGGGGCCGTCACCCCGGCGCTGCTGAGAACCAGGGCGCGTTCCACATGAACGCTGCGGCGAACGTGCTCGATGAACAACCGAAGCAGTTCGTCCGGCTCGGCCGCCGCGCTCATGCGTTTCAGCAACTCGGTGGTTGAGTCAATGTTCCACATGGGTGATAGTCCTCTCTCTCCAGGCAACCGGGCACGGCACGGCCCCGGATCTTCAGGGCGTATCTGCTGACCTTTGGCACTCATAACCGCTCCGGTTGACCCGTCGTGGCCAGTACGCCGGCCCAGACGGGGCCGGTCGGGTCGATGGACTTCCGGCGGCTGGCCAGCAATTCGATGGGAACGTGGATGAACTCGTCGTGCAGAAAGCCAACCACCAGGCCCGTCTTGCCGGCCATGGCGGCGTGAACCGCGTTGCGGGCGAAAAGGTCGCAGAGGATCGAGTCCTCGCTGTTGGCCGGACCGCTGCGTATGAAATAGCTGGGGTCGAAGTATCGCATCACAGCCGGGATCTTCTCCGACGTGAAATACGCCTCGATCTTCTCGCGCAAGAACGAGCCGATGTCGCCGAGCCTGACGTTGCCGGATGCATCGCGCTCACCGCCGGCGCCGCTCAGCCACTCCTGGCCCACGCCTTCGGCCACGACGATCACAGCGTGTCCGCGCGCGGCGATGCGTTGCTTCAGCGCGGCCAGGAAGTTCTCCAGCCGGAACGGCACTTCGGGTATGAGGCAGAAGTTCACGTCCTGGCTCGCGACGGTCGCACCCGCCGCGATGAACCCGGCGTGACGCCCCATCACCTTCACCAGCGCGATGCCATTCTGCGCGCTGCGGACCTCCGCGTGCGCGCGGTCCAGCACGAGCGCCGCCTCCTGGACGGCCGTCAGAAAGCCAAAGGTTCGCGCCACGAATGCCACGTCGTTGTCGATGGTCTTGGGGATGCCGACCGCGGCCAGCGCCTGCCCGCGTTGCCGGGCGAGCTGGAACAGTTCATTGCCGCCACGCTGGGTGCCGTCGCCCCCGACAGTGAACAGGATGTTCACCCCCAGCCGCGAGAGGTATTCGACGGCGGCCGATATGTCCACCATCCCGCGCGAGGTGCCGAGCATGGTCCCGCCGTGACGGTGGATGTCTTTCACACACTCAGGCGTCAACACAAGTGGCTCTTCGCCTCGCGCAGGGTCGAGACCCCGGTAGCCGCCCCGGAATCCGAGCACCTCTTTCACACCATAGGCGTGTCGCAGTTCGTTGAACAGCGATCGGATGATGTTGTTCAAGCCGGGGCACAGCCCGCCGCAGGTGACGATCCCGGCCCGGGTCTGGCTGGGATCGAAGAACAGTCTCTCGCGCGGCCCGGCCAACTCGAACGCCAGTTTCTCGCGCGGCGTCGGCAGGCCGTGAATGATCCGCTCCCGAACGTACAGGTCGTCGCGCACGAAACGATGCAACGGTGATGGATATCGGAGCTCGCCCAGAGTTGCTATTTGACAGCGCATTGCTTGACCTCCCAGATTGTGTTCGCGTACTCGGCAATAGTGCGGTCGCTGGAAAACCTCCCCGAACTGGCGACGTTCAGGATCGCTTTACGGGACCAGTCGTCGGCGCGGGTGTGGAGTTGCGTGAGGGCGGCGTCGGCTTCCAAGTACGATCTCAGGTCCGCCAGGTGCATGTAATGGTCGCCATCGCCCAGCAGCGTGGCGCGCAGGGGCTCAAAGGCGCCAGGCTCATGGCGGCTGAAGTGGTCGGAGAAGATCAGGTCCAGCGCCGCGCGGGTTTCGGGTTCGTTGTCGTAGTGCCACCGGGGATTGTACCAGCCACGGCTTTCGGCCACCTGATCCGCGGTCAGGCCGAACAGGAACAAGTTTTCCTCGCCGGCTTCCTGGGCCATCTCGATCGTCGCGCCGTCGCGGGTGCCGATGGTCAGCGCGCCGTTCATCATGAACTTCATGTTGCTGGTGCCGCTGGCCTCGTAGCCGGCGGTGGAGATCTGGTTGGATACGTCGCTGGCGGGGATCAGGCGCTCGGCCAACGTCACGCGATAGTCGGGCAGGAACACAACCTTGATTCGCCCGCGCACCGCCGGATCGCCGTCGATCGTTCCGGCCAAATTGTTGATGAACTTGATGATGACCTTGGCCAGGTGGTACGCCGGCGCGGCCTTGCCGGCAAAGATGAACGTCCGCGGCGGCACGGCGAGCTGCGGATTCTCGCGCAGGCGGTTGTAGAGCACCACGATCCGCAGAGCGTTGAGCAGTTGCCGCTTGTACTCGTGGATGCGCTTGACCTGGCAGTCGAAGATCGTGTCGGGATCGACCGTCAGCCCCGTCGTGGCCTCGAGCCAGTCGGCAAACTGCGTCTTGGCCTGGCGCTTGGCACTGCGGAAGGCGTCGCGAAAGGCCCTGTCGTCGGCGAGCGGCTTGAGCCTGGCGAGCTGATCCAGGTCGGTGATCCAGCCGTCGCCGATCGCGTCGGTGATGGTGGCTGCCAGCGCCGGGTTGCACAGCAGCAGCCAGCGCCGCGGCGTCACGCCGTTGGTCTTGTTGTTGAATCGCTCGGGGAACATCTCGGCGAAGTCGCGCACCGTCGTCGTCCGCAGCAGTTCGGTGTGAATGGCCGCCACGCCGTTGGTGCTGTGCGCGCCGACGATGGCCAGGTTGGCCATGCGGATCTTGCGCTCCTCGGCTTCTTCGACGAGGCTCATGCGCGCGACGCGTTGTTCGTCGCCGGGGTAACGCGACCGTACGTCGTGCAGAAGCCGCCGGTTGATCTCGTGGATGATCTCCAGGTTGCGCGGGATGATCAGCTCGAACCAGTGGAGCGGCCATTTCTCCAGGGCTTCGGGCAGGAGCGTGTGGTTGGTGTACGCGAGGATCCTCTGCGTCAGGTCCCACGCCTGGTCCCAACCGAGCCTCGCCTCATCGAGCAGAATCCGCATCAGTTCGGGGACGGCCAGTGCCGGATGAGTGTCGTTGAGCTGGATGGCGACCTTCTCGGGTAGCGCCACCCAGTCCGCGTTGCCGCGCCGGAATCGCCGCACCAGATCCGCCAGGGAGCAGGCCACCAGGAAGTACTCCTGCACGAATCGCAGTTGCTTGCCCATGGTGGTGGTGTCGTCCGGGTAGAGCACGCGGGTGAACGTCTCGGCGCCAAGCGTCTCGGCCGTCGCGCCGACGAAATCGCCGCTGCTGAACCGCTGGAAGTCGAAATAGTCCGGAGCCGCGGCCGCCCACAGGCGTAGCGTGTTGATGGTCTTGCCCCCGTAGCCGACGACCGGGCGGTCGAACGGGATGCCGATCAGGCTGGACGGGCGTCCGGGCACGGCGTGCAGCGCGCCGCCCCGCAGTTCCACCGAAGAGGCAATCGGGATTTCAACGGCCTCCTGGAGGCGTGCGACCTCCCACGGGTCCGGCCGCCTGAGCCAATTGTCGGGCTGTTCGCGCTGCCAGCCATGTTTGATGGCCTGCTTGAAGATGCCGTATTCGTACCGCAACCCGTAGCCCATCGCGGGAAGCTGCATGGAGGCCATGGAGTCGAGGAAGCATGCCGCCAGTCGTCCGAGCCCACCGTTGCCCAGGCCCGCGTCCGGCTCTTCTTCCAGCAAGGCGGGCCAGTCCACACCCTTCTGGCGTACCGCCTCCGATGTCAACTCGTCCAGCAGGAGGTTGGTGACGTTATTCGACAGCGACCGGCCGATGAGGAACTCGAGCGACAGGTAGTACACGCGCTTGGGGTTCTCGCGGTCGTAGGTCTGTTCCGTCCGTACCCATCTTTGCGAGAGAACATCCCGAACCGAGCGTGCGACGGCCTCGAATCGCTCCCGCGAACCGACGGCGGACGGGTCCATGACGTTGTCAAAGACCAGATGCCGCTCATACAGCGCGTGCTCAGTCCCGGTGAACCGCACGGGTCCACACCCGTACTGTTGGATGAGTCTCGCGAACCCGCTCGGTGCGCCGCCTCCGGGCGAATTCAATTCTGCCGCTGTCCGCGTCTGGGTCGTGTTCGTTGTCATGTTTGCGTCCTTTCAACGTCGGTCATCAGGTCTGTCGAATCCCGCCGCGGTCTCCACCCACGGTTTGAGATCTTCTCGCGGATGGGGGCCGAGGCGGTGCAAGGCGGGCGCCGCCTGGTATATGGCGAAGCCCGCGGGCGGAAGCGTAATCCGCACGGTCGGAAGGCCGGTTCGGTGTTCCATCGTCAAGGTATTCGCGGGCGGTACCGCCTTTGGCTTGGGTGCAACAGCGGCGTGACGGTGGACCATGCCGTGACCGCCTCCGACTCGTCGGTGTTGAAGGCGACCAGAGTCTCCTGGTCCAGGAAGACGCGCGACCAGCAAACGAGCGACCGCATCCGCTCGTCGCCCAGGCGGCGCGGATGGCCGAAATTCACACCGTCTCCGGAGACGCGGTGCAGCACCTGCGAACCGCGCCGCAGGGTAATCAACTGTTTGCGCTGCGTGGTGAGCGAGGCGAGTGCGCGGTACAGATGACTTTGTTCATCGAAGAAGTGCCGCCCCTTCGTACACAGGCCGCCAAATCGGCCGCCGAACATGTTTTCGCGCAGGACGAGGTCGCAACTGGACGGGCGACCGCCGCTGTCGAAGCCTTGTTCCGATCCGTAATAGAGGCAGGGGATTCCGGCCGTGGTTAATTGTGCAGCCATCACGTTGAAGGCCAGATCGCGATAGCGGCTGTCGCCGCAGAACCGCCGCTTGGCCGTCCACTTTCGCACCTGGTCGTGGTCGTCCACGAGGGTCACCACCTGGTCGCGGTACCACCGGTGCTTGCCGCCTTCCGGCTCGTCCAGGCGCCAATTGCGGAAGATGGAGAAGTAATCGAGCGGGTCCGCCTCGCCGGTCACCATCCGTTCCAGCCTCCCGGGGATGTCGTCGATTCCCAGGGCCGCATCCAGACCGGTCTTCTGTACCACTTCCCACGCAAGCTCGCGGCCGCCCGGCACCTCGCCGACCAGCAGGAACCGCTCCTTCCCGATGCTCTGGGCGAACTCGCGGATCCAGTCGCAGAACGAGCGCAGCGCATCGGCGTCCATGTGCTTCGCCGCGTCGATGCGGAAGCCGTCGACGTCCGCGTAGGCGATCCAGAAGCAGTACGCGAGGCACAGCCACACCATCGCCGGCGATGGGCGGCGGTATTGGCCGGCCCAGCGCACCCGGACGTCCAGCGTCTTCAGGCCGTCAGCCATGTCTCCCTCGGTGTACTCGGGGTGGTGGCCCCAATTGTCGATCCGGCCTTTCCGGAGGAAGAGGTCGCCGCGCTGGAACTCGCGCGGCC
>JBEKVL010000439.1:0-5924 GCA_049514055.1 Tepidisphaeraceae bacterium
ATCGACAGCCCCGGAGGGGCGAAAGAACATTTCTTTCGCCCCTCCGGGGCTGCCGGAGACTACAATTATTGCCACCCATGGCTTACGCCATGGGCTACTATCTGTCGCCCTTCCAGGGCTGAATATGGTGAGATTGTGCCGTCGCCAGTCCGCGTCCGCTGAAGCGGCCCCTTCGAAATGGTGGCAGATGACTCAGAAGCAGGCCCTCACCCCGGCCCTCCCCGAAGGAGAGGGCGAGTTGATGCCGTGGAGTACCACGGCCACGGGCTGGAAGCCCGTGCCACCACGGATTTGGCGACACCTGGTCCTTGTCGATATATGACGAACAGGTCGAACTAGCGCCGGCGCTGTTGCTTCTTCTTACCGAACCGGAGTGGGGGACGGCCAATTGTCCCGTGGCGCGACGACTTGGCTGGTCTGCCCGGCTTGGCGGGCTTGCCGGGGGCCGGGGCCTTGCGGTCGAAGTTGGTGATGGCGAGATTGAGTTCGCGGCGGGCGACGTCTACCTTGACGATGACCGCCTTGACCACGTCGCCGATGCCGAGGCGTTTGCCGGAGCGCTGGCCGCGGACCTGGCCGGCGCGTTCGTCGACATCCCACCAGTCGTCCAGCAGGTCTTCGTAGCGCACCAGGCCGTCGATGAGGTATTCGGTGATCTGCACGAACAGGCCGAAATTGGCGATGCCGGTGATGACGCCCTGGAACTCCTCGCCGACGCGGGCCAGGAGCAGGGTCAGCACCTTCACCTGGCGCAGCTCGCGCTCGGCGTCCTCGGCGCGGCGCTCGGTGAAACTGATCTGGCGGCCGATGGTGGTCAGTTCGTCCACGCCCAAAGCCCATTCGAGTTCGACCTTGTGGCGGCGGGTGTGGGCGTTGGCCTGGGCCTCGAAATAGGCATCGAGCAGGCGATGGATGGTCAGATCGGCATAGCGGCGGATGGGCGAGGTGAAGTGGCAGTAGTGCTCGCTGGCCAGGGCGTAGTGGCCGATTACCTTCGGCGAATACTCGGCGCGGGCCAGGCTCTTGAGGACGGCCAGGTTGAGCGCGAAAGACTGCGGCTTGCCACGGACGGCTTCGAGCAGCGTCTGGATGGCGCGGCGGTTGAACTCCTTGGGCAGCTTGTAGCCGGCGACGGTCACGAAATGCCGCAGCCGCTCGGAGCTTTCCAGCGCGGGTTCGGGGTGAATGCGGCGGAGGAACGGGGCATGGAGCGAATCGAGCAGCCGGGCGACGGCCTCGTTGGCCTCGACCATGAACATCTCGATGAGCGTGTGTGTGAAACTGGTGTCTTCAGGCTCGGTGCCGACGACCTTGCCGTTTTCGTCGAGCACGAGCTTGATGACCGGCAGGTCGAGCACGATCTGCCCGGCCGCCAGGCGGCGCTTCTGCATGTGGCGGGCGAGGGCATTCATCTGCTGGAGAAGTTCGATGACCTCGGGGGGATAGTCGGAGAGTTTGCGCGGGCCTTCGGGATGGGGGATGATTTCGGCGCCGTCGATGATGGCCTGGGCCTCGCGGTAGCGGAGGCGCTTGGCCGAGCGGATGACGGTGTTGGCGAAGCGCGTCGAGACGGGCCGGCCATCGTGGTCGAGGGTGATGAAGGCGCTCTTGCAGAATCGGGGCACGGCTTCCTGGAGCGAGCAGACGCCGTTGCTGAGGATTTCCGGGAGCATGGGGATGACGTGGCCGGGGAAATAGCAACTGTTGCCGCGTTTGTGGGCCTCTTCATCGAGCGCGGAACCAATGGGGACGAAGTGGGAGACGTCGGCGATATGGACGCCGAGTTCCCAATTGCCGTGTGCGACGCGCTTGAGGCTGATGGCGTCGTCGTAGTCTTTTGCATCATCGGGGTCGATGGTGCAGATGACGTCGCCGGTGAGGTCAAGCCGGCCGGGGAAGGTCTTCTGCTGGCCGAAGTGTGCGACCGCGTCGCGGGCCTGGTTGAGGCAGGCTTCGGGGAATTTCTCGGGCAGGCCGTGCTGGACGATGATCGAGCGGAGATCGACATCCTTCTCGCCGGGCCGGCCGAGGACTTCGGCGATGACGCCCTCGGCCCAGTGGCCTTCTTCCGGCCAGGTGGTCATCTCGACGACGACTTTGGAGCCGGGCTTGGCATTCTGGCTGGAGGCGTCGGGACAGACGATGGGCGCGATCATGACGTTGCCGTCGGGGAAGACGAGCCACTGGCCGCCCTCGCGGACGAGCGTGCCGACGAAGCGGGTCTGGGTGCGTTCGATGACCTCCATGATGCGGCCTTCGTGCATCATGCGGCCTTCCTTGCGGAAGGAGTTGGTGACCTTGGCCGAGACGATGTCGCCGGTGAGGGCGCCGCCGTTCTGCCCGCTGGGGATGAAGAGGTCTTCGTGGCTGGCGGGGTCGGAGGGGATGACGAAGCCGAAGCCTTTGCGATTGTGCTTGTAGGTGCCGAGGATGAGGCCGGAGGCCGTCTTCTGCGTGGGCAGGACGACAGTGCCGCCGGAGCCGATGACCACGCGCCCCTGATGCATGAGGCTTTTGAGGGCCTCGCGGAAGGTGCCATAGCTGACGTCGTCGTGGAGCGACAGCTTGCGGGCGAGCGGTCGGGGCTTGAGCGGCCGGCCTTGAGTGGAGGTGAGATAACTGAGGATTTGCGATTCGATACCGAGTTCGGACATGAAACAGAACCTTTGCTAAAACAGCGGCCGCGTCAAGAGACGCACAGCCGCAAATAGGGGGAATACATTACTGGAGGCTGAAATTCGAGAGAAAACCCACACGGGAGCAGTCGAATCCGAGTTTCCGGACCCTTCGGACCCCTCCGAAGGATCATACTATTATAGCGGTATCGGGCGGAATGGCCAGTGGGGTGGGGGAGATTCTTGAAATCACCGATTTCCACGATCGTGCTGGCGTGGCCTCTGTCTCGGGAAACGTATCTGGAGGGCAGACCTTAGTGGCACGGGCTTCCAGCCCGTGGTGTCGGTACTACGACACATCACGAAACATAATGGACCGTCCAGCGCGTCCGGTTTAGCATATAGAGATATCGCATGCTCATGCACAACAACCAACTTGGTAGCCTCGTGAAAGACCGTTACAGCCTTGCCGATGTGCAACGGCTGTCGGATACCCTGCGGTCGCAGGGCGTCCTCGATTTCCCCTGCCTGGACAATGGCCTTTTTCCCGCGGCCATCGTCACCGGGGCAACCGCGTACACCGGCTACGCCAATGTGTGGGTCCGCGACAATGTCCACATCGCCCATGCCCATCACCTGGTCGGACAGACCGAGGTGGCCGTCCGCACGGTTGGCACGCTGATGTCGTTCTTCCAGACGCAGCGTCCGCGTTTCGAGGCGATCATCCGGGGCGATGCCGATCCCGAAGATGTGATGAACCGGCCGCACATCCGTTTTGACGGCCAGACGCTGACCGAGATCGACCAGAAATGGTCGCATGCCCAGAATGATGCGCTCGGGTATTTCCTCTGGCTCTACTGCCGACTGATCCGTGAAGGACGCATCCAAACTGCCCAGCCAGACCAGGAAATGCTTGGGCTCTTCCCACGGTATTTCGAGGCCATTCAATTCTGGCAGGACGAGGACAGCGGCCACTGGGAAGAGCGGCGGAAGATTTCGGCGTCGAGCATCGGAACCGTCGTGGCGGGACTGCGGGAATTAAGTAAGTTAATTAACGGTAATTACTTACGATATGGCACGGCGGTTTCGGTCGATTCGCGCGACCTGGTGGATCGGCTGATCGCCGCCGGCGAATCCTCACTGCGCGACATTCTGCCGTGGGAGTGCGTGCAGCCGGACGCGGCGAAGAACCGGCGTTTCGATTCCGCATTGCTGTTCTTGATTTTCCCGCTGGAGGTCGTTGATGCCGCCATGGCCGGGCGGATCCTCGCCGATGTCGCCGGGCATTTGCAGGGTGAGTACGGCATCCGCCGTTACCTGGGGGATTCATTCTGGTCGCCGGACTACAAGCATAATCTGGCACAGGAGTTACGAACCGCCGCAGTGGGCGACGACATGGCTTGGCGCGATGCCCTGGCTCGTCAAGGCTGCGAGGCGCAATGGTGTATCTTCGATCCGATCATCTCCGCGGTCTACGGCCGACAGTACCAGGTGTCGCGCGATCCGAGACTGCTCGAGATGCAGACGCGCTATGTGAACCGGGCTTTCGGCCAGATCACCGGAGAAGCGAGTGTGCGGCCGCCTTGGAGATGCCCGGAGTTGTACTATATTGAAGGCGGGCGGTACGTGGCCAATGACGCGACGCCATTGTTGTGGACCCAGGCCAATCTGATGATGGCGATGAAGATCCTGTGCGACAGCGCTGGGTTGGAGAACGAGCCGGGCCGGGCTGGTTGGCCCGGGGAGCAGCGCTGAGCTGAAATTCTGTCTCGCAAATCAACGATGGGCAGCGGGTTGTCCATGCGTGGATGGTGAGCCGGCTCATCCGATTATCGGGTGTCCTGGATTTCTCTTGCCTTTGTCGTGAACCGACGTTAAATTGTAATCTGTTGGTAAGAACGACGCGGTTGCGGAGGGTGCATACTTCCGACCGAGCGCCTCGAATGGTTCGTTGGTGCGAACGGCCATAGGGGAGCATCGGTTCACGCAACTGGCGTCTATTTATAGGGCGTCCGTGACGGTTTCCAATGTGGATTGCCGCACGGGAGTCGGCTAGGGCGGCCAAAGGGCTCGCAGGCATTGCCGTCCACAATAAGAAGTGAGAGGGCTCCACAATGATAATGTGGAGGGTTCCTCGACAACAGAATTCATCTTCTGCTGCTGCCGCGCGGGTTCGACGCGCGCGGCTTCTTCCATTGGGAGGCCGCGCCATTGGCTCGACGGCCGCTGCTGGGGTTTTGGGGCATCTGCGTAGCCTGGTGGGGGAAAATAACCTGGCTTTAAGTAATGCAATACCACTTCGAAAGGACTGAATCCATGAACACTAAGATCAATCGCGCGGCCACGAATCACAAGAGTACCCGCAAGACTCGCCGGGCTCTCTGGCTGGCGGCCGTCCTGGGAGTGGGACTATTGCATCCGGGTCAGGCGTCGGCGGCCACATACACCTGGGCCTCAGGCGATACGACGGGAAACTGGAACAGCACCAGCACGACCACGGACTGGAGCAGCGCGACCTTCCCACACCTCGCGGGCGATATCGCTCAGTACCTCAGCACCACGGCCAACGGCACGGTCAGTCTGAACGTCAGCCAGACCATCGGGCAGGTGCAGGCCAATGACTCCGGCAGGCTGTTCACGATCAGCGCCGGCGGCGGCACTCTCACCTTTGACAACAGCACCAACACGGTCGCCAATATCTTCGGCAATAACAACGCGGCGATCAGCGTCGCCAGCGGGGTCACCGGCACTCTGGTCCTGACGGTTGCCGCGCCGATCAGTCTCACCAACAGCGATCTGGACATCGGCACGTTGAGCACCACCGCCGGAGTGACCGTGAGCGGAGCCATTACCGCCACCACGGCGCAGAACCTCAATATCCGCGAGAACGGCGGAACGGGTGCCATGACTCTCAGCGGCACCATCGGCGCCAGCGGCAGCGCGATCAGCATCAACAACGTCGGCACCAGCACCGGCACGACCACCATCTCCGGCATCGTCGGACCCAACGCGAGCATCACCGAGAACAGCTCGACTTCCACTCTTTTTCTCTCCGGCGCGAACACTTTCACGGGCGGCCTCACGATCAAGGCCGGCACCGTGTCCGGCACGACCAACGCCACCGCCTTTGGGGCCGGCGCCATCACGCTGGGCGATTCATCTGGAATTGCCGCCGCCACGCTTCTGGGCGACGGCCGCACCTTCGCCAATCCGATTGTGCTGGGCGGCAGCACCGGCACTCTTACCATCGGCGCTTCGACCACCACGGCCGCGGTCTTCTCCGGCGGGGTCACCGGAACCAGCAATCTC
>JBEKVL010000440.1:0-5914 GCA_049514055.1 Tepidisphaeraceae bacterium
GGGCGCGCGCTGGTCTGCGCTTGTGCCGGCGCTGCGATCCGGGTTTCCCCCAGGTCCAGCGGGGCGTCCATCGCCGGGAAGCTCTCTTCCGGCGAGAGGTCCTGCTTCCTCTGCATTTCGCTGGCCACCGGCTGATTCGCCGCAAGTTGCCAGCGCGCCCGGCGGGCCTGTTCGATGTCGATCTTCAGCGTCGTGGCAACCGCGCGCGAAAGATGATCGCCGCCGATCGGGATGGAGCGCGCAAAGAGGATGTGCGCGCCGCAGGCGATCACCACCCGCGTACTTGAGAAGCCGATGTCAATGAAACAGTTGGTGGCCTCGGCGTCCGCCTTGCGACGATAGACATGCCCGAAACAGTCCACGATGGCGCGCGGCTCGACGCTCATGCCGATGACGTCCAGTCTGGCCCTGGCCGCCATGTTGAGGTAGCCCGAGACGACATCGCGGCTTGCGGCCATGACGATGACTTCCTGTTTGGGCTCCTGGTCCTGGAATACCTCGCCTGCGACATGGTAGCGTAAGACGGCAGTGCCCGGATCCAGCGGCAGTTTGCCGCGGACTTCCCAGGGGATCGATTTCTTGAGCGTCTGGTCGTCCGTCTTGGGCAGACGCAGATGCTGGATGTACATTGAAGCCGCCGGCAGCGAGATGACGGCATCCCGGCCGATGAATCCGCCCTGGCTGACGAGTTCGCGCACGGATTGTGCGAGGAACGCCATCTTCGCGGGCATGTCATGACGCACATGTGGTGGAACGTCGACGCTGGCCGCCGCAATCAGTTTCCAGTCGTTGTCCGCGGGTGCGACCTGGGCGAGTTTGACGGTGTCGGAGCCGAAGTCGACGCCAATGGGTCTGGCCTTGGGTCCGAGACATTTCTTCAGGAACGACAACATAGTCTCACGCTCCGCTCCAATGCCTTCCCACTGTTGGACGTACGATATGCCGGGCGTGCGGGCAAGTTGGGTAAGCCGCATAAGAGGCGGGAGCCCGGCAGGGTCGGCGCGCCGCAACACGTCTACTTGTTGTATCGTCGGAGCGGGGCGGGCGGATTAGATGCGGGGAGGGAGAAGCGATCTCGGGTGTGACCAATAATCCCGATAAGGTGTAGACTGTTGGCGTCACAACAGTTGTCATGCTGAGCGCACCCGCGAAGCATCTGGCTTTGGACGCGGTGGCCAGGTTCCTTCGGCTGCGCTCAGGACAGGCTCTGCGCGGAGACGCTCGGAATGACGGTTTGTGGTTATGGCGTGGTATTGGAGAAAAGGCCAAGTCCGCGTTCATGCAATGCCCGGTAACCTTGGTCAGCCGATAAACTCCCCCGCGACCGCGTCGGCGACGTTGAGTCCGGAAGCGGTGAGGCGGATGCCCTGTTCATCCTGTTCGATCAGTCCAAGCCCAGCCAGCCGTGGAAGCAGATCGGCGAACTCGCGGCGGGCGTCCACGCCCGTCAGGCCGTGGAAATCGTCAAAGTCGATTCCCCTCGTCAGGCGCAGTTGCAGCATCGCCAGTTCGCCAACGCGCTGGCTGGGCGTGAGGCATTCCACGTCGGCAGCCGGTACTTCGCCACGTTCGATGCCCGCTTCCCACGCTCCCAGATCGGAACGATCCTTCCAACGCCATCCCTGCACATGCGAAGCGGCCGCCGGGCCGAGCCCGATATAACTGCCGCCGTTCCAGTAGAGCAGATTCTGCCGGCACTCCGCGCCGGTGCGGGCGTGATTGCTGATCTCATACGCCGGCAAACCGGCGGCCGCGAGCCTGCGACGCGTATGGTGCAGCATCGCCAGTTCGAGCGCTTCCTCGGCCGCCACGATCTCTCCCGACCGCCGCCGCACGGAGATGGGCGTGTTGGGCTCATAGGTCAGCCCGTAACAGGACAGGTGTTCTGTTTCCAACCCCAGCGCGGTGTCCAGGGATTTCTCCCAGGACCGCATGGTCTGTCCCGGTATGGCGTAGATCAGGTCCAGGTTCAGCCGCTTGAAGCCCGCAGCGCGGGCGGCGGCGACGCTGCTGTACACATCGTCCGGAAGGTGGTGGCGTTCGAGCAGCGCGAGTTCCCGTTCGTCAAACGACTGCGCCCCGAAACTCAGCCGGTTCACGCCGGATTCGCGGAGCATGCGGCAGTAGACCTCGTCCACCGTCGCCGGGTTGCACTCGAGGGTCCATTCGGTGACACCGGAAAGATCGAAGACGTGCCCCAACCCGGCCAACAGGCGGTGCATCGCCTCGAGCGGCAGCAGGCTCGGCGTTCCTCCGCCAAAGAAGAGGGTTATCGGCCTCACTGCCGGCCCGCGCGCGCCGTCCGCCCAGCCTTGAGCCTCGCGTAGAACCAAGTCGACGAACCGTTCCATTCGCTCCGGCGCCTGCCGCGGCAAGCTGTAGAAATCGCAGTAATGGCACTTGTGAAAGCAGAAGGGAACGTGCAGGTAGAGACCGGGAACCTGCACTGCCGGCAGCCCGCGAGGCTGCCAGTTGAAGAGATCCGTCCGGGGTTGTCCTGTGACCGGGAGCTGCACAAAGGGGATGATAGCACCTCGTGAACCGATCGCGATCACAGGATACCGCTGAACTCTTGACAAGCCCGGACCCCCGCGTCAAACTTCCGCCCCCTGTGACCTCAACACGGATGATCCGGGCAGAACTTCAAGGGATTAACTGTATCGGCCGATACAACCGGCGGAGTTTGCCTAGACTGTGAGCAGATGCCCATGGCTAAACAGACCGGGAAGAAACTTGTCATCGTCGAGTCGCCCGCCAAGGCCAAGACTATTAATAAGTATCTTGGCACCGACTACGTGGTGAGAGCCTCGATGGGGCATGTGCGCGATCTTCCGTCCAAAGGAATGGGGGTTGATCTCACGACCTTCGAGCCGCATTACGAAATCCTCAAGTCGCGCGACAAGGTCATGAAGGAACTGCGTTCGCTGGCGAAGAACAGCTCGGAAATCTGGCTGGCAACCGACTTGGACCGCGAAGGCGAGGCCATCGCCTGGCACCTCAAGGAAGCCCTGGCGATTCCCGACGACATGACCCGCCGGGTAATCTTCAACGCCATCACCAAGGCCGAAATCCAGAAGGCGTTCCAGCATCCGCATCCGATCGACATCGACCGCGTCAATGCCCAGCAGGCGCGACGTATTCTCGACCGCATCGTCGGCTATGAAATTTCGCCGCTGCTCTGGCGCAAGGTCGCCCGCGGCCTCTCGGCCGGGCGCGTACAATCCGTTGCCGTGCGGCTGATCGTCGATCGGGAACGAGAGATCGACGCCTTCCTTCCCGAGGAGCACTGGAAGATCGCCAGCGTTTTCACTCCGGATGGCGCGAATGCCGTGAAGCTGGCGGATGCCTGGCACGACTTCCTTGCCAACACCGGCAACGGCGAACGCACCAAGATCGAGCGCGAGCAGTGGCTGGAGAAGCACAACTCCTTTGTTGCCGAGCTTGTCGAACTGGCGGGCAAGAGATTTTCGCCGAACAACCGCGGCGAGGCGCGTCGCGTGGCCGAGGCCCTCGGCTTCGTCGTCACCAGGGAAGACGCCGTGGAAGATGCCGAGGCCAAGGGTCCGGCCCGGCATCTCGTCTCTTACGAAGGCCGGCTCAGCACCCAGCACGAGGCGATCAGCACGTTCACCGTCACCGCGATCGATCGCAAGCGCACGCAGGTCCGCCCGCGGGCGCCGTTCATCACCAGCACGTTGCAGCAGGACGCCTCGACCCGGCTCGGCTTTGGCGCCCAGCGCACCATGCGCGCTGCCCAGAGCCTCTACGAGTCCGGCTACATCACCTACATGCGAACCGACTCGACGAACCTCTCGCCCGAGTCCATCGGCATGGTCCGTGGTTTCATCAAGCAGGCATTCGGCGACCGCTACCTGCCGGACAAACCCAACTATTTCTCATCCTCCAACAAGAGTGCCCAGGAGGCCCATGAGGCCATCCGCCCCACCGAAGCCAGCCTCACGCCCGAGGCCGCCTCGGCCAAACTCGGCGTGGATGAATCCAAGCTCTACCAGCTTATCTGGAGACGTTTTGTAGCCTGCCAGATGGCCCCCGCGGAGTTCGATCAGACGGGTGTCACCATCGTGGCCCCGACCAAACTCGGCGACGCCCTCTTCCGCGCCACTGGCCGCAAGCTCGTCTTCGATGGCTTCATGAAGGTCGCCGGAGTCACCTCCGAGGACCAGCTCCTGCCGCCGTTGGCTGAGAAGCAACCGGTCTATCCCATCGAGATCGAGCCGACCCAGCATTTCACGCAACCCCCGGCCCGCTACACCGAAGCCAGCCTGGTGAAGGAAATGGAACGCCTCGGCATCGGCCGTCCTTCCACTTACGCCTCCATCATCGAGACCATCCAGTATCGCAAGTATGTCGAACTGATCGACCGTCGCTTCCATGCCACGCTGCTGGGCACGGTCGTCACCGACAAACTCGTGCAGGCGTTTCCCGAGATCATGAACGTGAAGTTCACGGCTGAGATGGAATTGAAGCTCGACCAGATCGAGGAACAGCATCTCGACTGGGTGAAGCTGCTCCAGGATTTTTACGGCCCGTTCCACGCAATCGTTGATGGCGCGCTTGGCAAGATCGAGCACGCCGGGGGCATGCCTTCGCCCTACATGTGCGAGAAGTGCGGAAAGCCGATGGTCTATCGCATCTCCTCCGGCGGGTTCTTCCTCGCCTGCACCGACCGTGAGAATTGCTCTGCCACCCGTCCCGTGGACCAGCAAGGGAGACCGCAACTCCGCGAGGTATCGCAGTTTAAATGCCCCGTCTGCGGCCGTGAGATGATCAAACGCAAGGGCCGCTTCGGCGAATTCCTGGGCTGCGCCGGCTATTCGATCAAGAACGACAAGGGCGAGCCGGCCTGCTCAACGATCATCAACCTCGGCAAGGACGGCCAGCCGCTGCCGCCCAAGCCCAAGCCCATCCCAACCAAGATCGTCTGCGAGAAATGCGGTGGCCCGATGGTTCTCCGCGGCGGCAAACGCGGACCCTGGCTCGGCTGCGCCAAATACCCGAAGTGCCGCAACACGCGCTACCCCTCGAAGCTCACTCCAGAGGAAAAGACCCACATCGATGAACTCGTGCCGCTGCTCAAGGCCGAAACGGCCGACGCGCAGGCCATGGTCGCCAAGATCCTCGCCGACTCCGGTTTCAAGCCCACCACGCCGACGGTGCCGACGAACATGGCCACCGACATCGACTGCGACGAGTGCGGCAAGCCGATGGTCATCCGCAACGGCAAACGCGGCCAGTTCCTCGGCTGCTCCGGTTACCCCAAATGCAAGAACACCGCGGAAGTCCCCGCCAAGCTCCTCGAAGAACTCGGGTTGGCCGCCAAGACGGCGATTGTGGAGGAGAAGCACCTGCCGGCCGTGGAAGAGTAGAGCGCTGGCGCCGCGCGCCATTCGTTCGCCGTGCGCCACGCGGGCGGATTCGCCCGCCAAGACCCCGGAAAACACGAAAACCCCCGAGAAATCGACTCTATAGCACTGTTACAGGCTTCTCCGTACCCAGGTCAGCGCTGAACCGATTCGGGGAGCGGGCTCGGTGCAGCGTTGTACTCGCTTGGTGCCGGCCGGCGGCGTGCATCTCCCGCAGCAGATCCAACGCCATCCGCTGCTCCAGACTCCCCTTGGTTCGCACCCGGTAGACCGTCTTCTGCATCTTGCGGTGGCGGCGGTTGCGCAATGCCCGTATAGCTCGAATCACTCCAGTCCTGCAGGCCCCAAAGCCAAATGTCAATGACTCCCTTTTGCTCGCCCACTGGACACTCCGCAAGATCCACTACCTTCACCGCCGTTGCTGAATGGGGGTGTTTTGAGAGTGTTTCCTTCGTCTCGCCAACATCCCATGGCACTTCGACCCCACCAACAACAAAGCCACCGTATGTCTTGTGGTCCTGAAGATCAAA
>JBEKVL010000441.1:0-5912 GCA_049514055.1 Tepidisphaeraceae bacterium
TGCCATCTGCGGCAACATCGTCACCATGCCCGGCCTGCCCAAAGTCCCGGCCGCCGCGAAAATCAAGGTACTGGCGGATGGAACGACGGTGGGGTTGTGGTGATTTGCGGGGTGGGCACGGCCCACCATTCGCGGGCGCGCTGGGGAAATTGGTGGGCAGTGCCCACCCTACGCAAACATCGCCGTGCCTGGTTTGCCCGAAGTCCCGGCCGCGGCGAAGATCAAGGTGCGGGCGGATGGAACGACGGTGGGATTGTGGTGAGTCCGGGCTCTCGATGCGCCGTGACTCGAGTGGCGGCTCTTCCAGCCCCGTTCAGGGGCAAAAGACGCCCTGCCGCCCCTGCGGGGCTGAAGCCGGCGGGTTCATGCCGAACGAGCCCCGATTGCGGGTTACGCATCACGTAACCGGGACGGCCTGGACGCGCGCCTCCGCCTGCCGCTGTGCCGGATTGTGTCCCACGATCCCTTCACGCACATTGTCATACCGATACGTCCAGTTCAGCCGCCAGATCACCATGGCGAACAACGGCCCCAATTGCCACAACGTGCGCCAGGTCCGGCGGATAATCCGCCACGGATTGTAGTATTTGCGATACAGCCAGTCGGCGCCGGCCTGGAGGTCGGCCGCGGACATTCGCGCGGGGCGAATCACGCAATGGCGGAAATCGTAGTGCGACCAGTCGCGGTCGGTGATCCGGCCGGCGCGGTCGAACTCCAGGAACAGCGGCGTGCCCGGCAGCGGCGTGAGGATGTTGAGCTGGATCGCGTCGATGCCGGCGCCATCGAGGAAACGCAGCGTCCGCTCGAAGACGCCGGGGTCGTCGCCGTCCATGCCGACGATGATGCCGGCCTGCACGCCGATGCCGCTGCGGCGGATGGCGTTGATCCGTTTCTCGTAATCGGCCGCGCGGTTGAACTGCTTGCCGACCGATGCGAGGTTCTCCTCGCTCAGCGTCTCGACGCCGATGAACAGTCCCTGACATCCCGCGCGGTGAGCCAGGTCGAGCAGTTCCGGATCGTCGGCGATGCGGATCGAGCACTGGCTGATCCACCGTTTCTTCAGCGGGATCATCCGCCGGAACAGCTCGCGGGCGAAATCCGGATCGGCAATGATGTTGTCGTCCACGAACATGAAGCAGCGGGGAACACTCCGCAACTCGGCCAGGATCGACTCGACCGGCCGATGGCGATAGGCCCGGCCGTGGAAAGCGGCGATCGAGCAGTAGCGGCAGCCGTGGATGCAGCCGCGGCCGGCCTGCACGGCGTTGACCGTGGCGTAATGCCGGGCCGATGGGGCAGTCAGGTCACGGCGCGGCTGGGGGATGGACGCCGGGTCGGCCGGGCCGCAACTGGCGTACATCGGCCGCAGCGTGCCGGCCTGGATGTCCGCCAGCACCTTCGGCCAGTTGTTCTCGGCCTCGCCCACGACGACGGTGTCGAAATGCCCGGCGGCCTCGCGCGGGCAGAGCGTGGGGTGATAGCCGCCGGCGACGACGATCCTGCCGCGGCGGCGAAATTCGGCCGCGATTTCGTACGCCCGCGGCGCCAGCGCGGTCATGAAGGAGATGCCGACCACGTCGACGTCGACGTCGAAATCCAGCGCCTGCACGTTCTCGTCGCAGATGTGGACCTCGTGCGGCGGCGGGGTGAGGGCCGCGACGGTGGTGAGCGGCAGAACGCTGAAGCGGAGCATCCTGCGGCGGGGCACGCGCGGCGTGTCGACGGTGACGCGTAGATGGGCCGCCGCCGGCAGAACCAGTAGAATCTTCATATGGCCTCCGTATGAATATTTGTCAGTGACTGAATGACGTTCATAATGCGGGCGCAAAAAAAGACGATGCACAGTTCGGATGCGATCGCGGCGAGTTCGAGCACGGATCGCAGTCGTGTCCGGTACGCAGCCATGACGGTCTCCTTTCAGGCCAGGCCGGCCAGGATGATGCGCCGCGTTTCCGCGGCCACATCGTCAAAACGCCTGTCTCCACGAAAATAGAACACGGCGCCGGTGATCATGCTCCAGACCGCGTCGACCCGGCAGGCGAGTTGTTTCCCGCTGAGCCCCGGGCACACTTCACGCAACACCGATGACGCCAGGGCAGTGCATTCCTGCACCCGTGCCTCGAAACGCCGCAGTTCGGCGGCCGGCAGCGCGGCCTTCCGTCCGCCCGTGCCGGCGCTCTGCAGCAGGAAGAAAATGATGTCGAAGTACTCGGGGTTCTTCCGCGCGAAATCGAAGAACTCGTCGATCAGGCGCGCGGCCCGGTCACGCGCGGAGCGGCCGGCGCGAACCGCCGCCTCCAGGCGCTCCTGGAGCCGGTCATAACCCTCGTGGAGCAGTTCGGCGTAGAGGGCGTCCTTGCCCGGGAAGTAGAGGTAGAGCGTGCCGGGGGCCAGTTCCGCGGCGGCCGCGATCTGCGGCATGGTGGTGGCCGCGTACCCCGATTTCCAGAACAGTTCGCGGGCGGCGTTGAGGATCTCCCGCCGTCTGGTCTCGGCCTCGCGCTGGCGTCGTTCGCGTGTTCCCATAATGCTGTTCACCTGCTGAACGTCATTCATTATACCGGCCCGGGCACCAGTTGCAAGCGCCATTTCGCCTGCTGGGAGCGACAGTGCCGCCAGTGCCCTCACTGGCGGTATTTGGCATGGCATGCACGTCCCCGACTCTGCCGGTGAGGGCACCGGCAGCACTGCGTGCGATTGTCGGGTGCCACGGCTTGTCTACTGCAAGCCGTGCTTCGCGGTCACGAAGACACGGCTTGCAGTAGACAAGCCGTGGCACCCCGGATCCCAACAGTTGTTCCCACGCGAATCCTAACCGGCGCCAACGCGGCTGGTCATGGACACTCACGCCCGGGATCTCTCGGCCCGCACCGCGGCGACCGCGGCCACCCCCAGGCTCAGCAGTATGGCCGTGCCCACGGCGACCGCCGCACCGAGCGGCTCGCCGGGACGGATCCACGCGGCCAGGGCGCAACTGCCGGGCCCCAGGATGGCGCCCAACCCGATCAACGCCTCGTGATAGCCGCTGTGCTCGGTGCTGCCCTCGCTCAGCGCCAGCCCGAAATACAGGCTCGCCGTGTAGATGTAGCCGAAGGCAAATCCCAGGCCGACCTGCCACACTACCAGGCTGGCCAGTGCGAACGTGCCCGTGCCGAGCGACGGCGGGACGATCGCGGCCACGAACGAAATGAACATGGCGGCGCTCCCCCAGAGCAGCATCCGCGGCCGCGCGTGCCACCAGACCGTGAAGCCCAGCACCGCGAACGTCGCCACACGGGCCGCCATCCAGGTGGCGCCCATCAGCGTGGCCACCGTCGGCCGCAACGGCTTCACCGCCGGCAAAGTCGGCAGCATGGCGGCCAGGGCGATCATCACCATGTACGTCGCCGGCAGCGTGATCCGCGAGAGCCACATCGCCAGACGTCTGTGGTGCAGCAGTTCGGCCTCAACCGCGAGATGATCGACGGCAGTTTGTCCGGGCGGCGATTTCTCTTCCAGATTGTGAAACAGGACGAGCAACGACACACACACTGCATGAGAAAGCGCGATGATCACCCAGACGCCGGGCGCCCAGTGTTCGATGACCGCGCCGACACCGGCCATCAACACGACGCCCGCGCTCGACCAGACGACGTTGTAGATGCCGAGCCGCCGGGAGAGCGCTTCGCCGCCCGCCGTGCCGGCGATGAGGCTCTCGAGCATCGGCCAGCAGATTCCCGCGCAGGCGCCGTAGGCCAGCACGGCGACGACCACCAGGCCGACATGCGGAAAGAGGAAGGCCAGCACCGCCGCCGCGCACATCGCCGCATAGAGCCACCGCAGCACTGTCACCCGGCCGGCCTTCGACTGGATCCGGTTGGCACTTAATGATGCTGCTACGTAGACCGTTCCCTGCATCACCGCCATCAGGGAATTTCCGCGCAATCCCCAGTGAAAGATGTGGGTGCTGTAGAACGGCAAGCCGACGGCCGTGAACGTCCCGGCAACGGACGCCAGGAACTCGACCGTCATGAGTATGACGAGCCTGTGACGCATTGATGCCATCGGCCGGGTCATGAGGGCCCGCCCGTGCGGAGATTGCCCAGGTACCCCAGGCTTGCCAGTGTCGCAGAAGTGTGCCGCCCGCGGCCGCGGCTTCCGGGGATTGGGTGTGGACGAATCGTGGACAACCGCCCCGGCCGCGGCCCCCCTGCGCGACTTACGGCCGGAACGGGGCTCTCCGGAACAGCGGGCGCCTTCCCGGGTGCCCGCCGGTTTCCGCCTGATTTCCGGGGCATTTCCTGAAGAGGACTATCTGGTAGATGAAAGTGGGCATTCATTACTGTCTCGCGTAACTTTTTGTGGATAATTCCGCTGGTTTCTCCTGAAGATTCACTTCAGGTTAAGCCGATATCATTCTGGCTTCCGCGGAATTGCGGCTCCACGGCCGCGCCAGGAGCGGACAGCGTAGCGAGGGCAAACGGTCGGAACAAGCCCGCCGGCGCGTGCTGGCGGCGGAGGCTGCTTAGGAGAACCTGGCCATGAAAAACATTGCTGATGCCGGGACATCCAGCGCGGATCGCTGGATGGATGAACAGTTGTTCGAGGAGGATGTGAGGACCGTCCTGCGAATGCTCAGACCCAACCGCCGGGAACGACTCGACGGCTGGTCGGAATATAGAACCGGCGGTTCGGATTTCAGGGTCACCGTCAACTGGTCGGCCGGCTTCCCCCAGGCCGGCGAGACACACGTCTGGCGCGTGCCGCGGATCGCGGAGGTGCTCGAGGCGCTGTTGGTCGGGAGCGTGCGCGGGATCGACGAAATCCCGCCCCAGGTCGAGTTCCAGCTCTACAGGGAAGTCGTCGAGCAGCTTCGGCGGCGCCTGGACGAGCTGGAACCGTGCTACACCTGAGAAAGGGCCGGGTGTCCGATGACGGGTCAACTGAGCCGGAGCATCGTGCTGGAAATGTCAAGAAGACTCATGTCCCGGCTCCGTGCCGGGCAGGATGTGCGATATTCAAAGGTCCGCGGAATCCGCCGGCGAATCCGCGCCGGCACCTACCTCGATTCCTTCAAGCTCTCGATCGCAATCGACCGGCTGCTGGAGGGCTGCTTCGAGTGAGAACCGGTCAAACGCCCTTGATCTCCTTCTCGTCCACCCGCTCGATGTGGGCGCCCACCGCATTGAGCTTCTGTTCGATCTTCTCGTAGCCCCGGTCGATGTGGTACACGCGGTCGATCACCGTCGTGCCCTTGGCCACCAGCCCCGCCAGCACCAGCGCCGCCGACGCCCGCAGGTCGCTCGCCATCACCCTGGCCCCGGACATTTCCTTGACACCCCGGATCGCCGCCGTCGAGCCCTCCTTGCGGATGTGCGCCCCCAGACGGTTCAGCTCGCCGACATGCAGGAAACGATCCGGGAAGATCCGCTCCGTGATCACGCTCATGCCGTCGGCCAGGCAGACCAGTGTCATGAGCTGCGCCTGCAGGTCCGTCGGGAAACCGGGATACGGCTGCGTGGTCACCTCGATCGGATTCAGCCGCCGATTGCTCGATACGAAGATCGTGCCGTTCTCCCGCTCAATCCGGACGCCGACATCCTCCAGCAGGTCGTGTACGGCGATCAGATGGTCGAGGTTGCAGTTCCGCAGCTCCAGCTCGCCATTGGTGATGGCCGCCGCCAGGATGAAGGTGCCGCATTCGATGCGATCCGGGATGACCCGGTGCTCGACCCCGGCCAGGTGCTCGACGCCCTCAATGCGAATCTCGGGTGTCCCCTGCCCGCTGATGCGGGCGCCCATCTTGTTGAGCAGCTCCGCGCAGTCCACCACCTCGGGCTCGCAGGCGGCGCCCACCAGCACCGTCTCGCCCTCGGCCAGGGCGGCCGCGCACATCACGTTGATCGTGCCCAGCACCGTCGGACCCATGGCCC
>JBEKVL010000442.1:0-5908 GCA_049514055.1 Tepidisphaeraceae bacterium
GTCGGGCTGGGCAAGCTCTTCATGGTTGCCGGCCCGGAGACCATCGGACAGGCAAAGAACAAGTTCGAGGAAGTGCTCAAGAGCCAGAAGGCCTCCTGGGGCCAGAAGTTCGAGGCCGTCTACTTCTCCGCCGTTACCGATCTCTTCGATGGCAAGCCCGCCGAGGCCCGCAAGGGCAAGGCGGCCGTCGAAGCCTGGCTGAAGGCCAACCCGCCCCAGGGCGACGCCAAGACCGCCGAGGAGACCAGGAAAGGCGTCGAGGCCGCCATCGACATGCTCGAATACCGCATCATCTCCTACGAGGCCGACAAGTCCGCCGGCCCGGCCAGGGAAAAGGCCAACACCGATGCCATCGCCGTGCTCGACAAGCTGGCCAAGAACCGGCCTGATCTGGAAGGCATCATCAACGAACAGATGATGGCCAAGCTCCCCGATAATCCCGACATCAAGTCGCTCAACAACCGCCTGCTCCATGCCCTGGCGTCGCGCGGCAACGACGAGTTGACCAAGCCCGAGGGCCAGCCGGCGGACAAGCACGCGCTCGAACTGGCCGCCGCCGCCGCCCGCGAACTCATTGCCCGCTCCGGCAAGGAAGGCGTCACGCCCGACGACGTCGAGAGCAGCATGCTGCTGCTGGCCTATCTCCAGCTCAAGCTCGACAAGCCCGCCGAGTCGGCCAACACGTTCCTCGATTTCGTCAGGCAGTATCCGCGTTCGCAATACCTCAGCGGCGCGTTCGAGAATGCCATGTCGCTGGCGGCCAAGCTCAAGCGCGAGCAGCCCGAGGCCCGCTCGACCCAGGAGATCTACACGCGCTTTCTCGATGTCGCCACGGCGCCGCCGTTCAATCACAAGGAGTTCAACCTCGAATACGCCCAGTTGATGCTCCGCCGCAATCTCGCCGCCATGGAAGCCGACTACGACAACGCCAAGCGCGAGGCGATGATGGCCCAGTGCAGGAAAGCCGCCGCGTTGTGCGCTGCCGTCAGCAACGACGAGAAGCACGCCATTTACGCCAAGTTCAACGAGATGATGGCCTTCGACCAGCTCATCGACCTGGACACCAAGTCCAAAGAGACTCCCGGCTGGATGGCCCGTATGCAGGCCCTGGCCGGCGAGATCAACGCCCTCGTGGGCAAAGAACTCCCCGGCGCCACCGCCGAACAGGCCAAGATTCTCCGCATCCACAAGGTGCAGTCCAGTCTGCTGGTGGCCAACCTCGCCAAGCACCTTGAAGGCGACAGCCGTAAAGCCGGCATGGAACAGGCGCTGTCGTTGCTGGCGAATTTCGAGAAAGACGTCGAGGGAATGCCCAACGCCGACGCTCTTCTGGGCGAGGTCCGCTTCCTGCGCGTGACTTTCCTCATGTCCCTCGGCCGCGCGCCCGAGGCCCTGTCCGACCTCCAGAAGTTCATCGAGACCGCCGGCGACCGCGGCATCGAGGTGATCGTTTCCATGCTCGACACCCTGGGCAAGGAATTTCAGCAGGCGATTCGCAACAAGGACATGACTGAAGCCTCGTCGCTGGCCGCCAACCGGGCGCAGGTCGCGGGCTTCCTCGTGGATCGTGTCGCCCAGAGCAAGAACGACAAACTGCGCGCGCTCCTGCCCCAGTACAAGGAATTTCAGGTCAGCGCCGATCTTGCCGCCGTCGAGTTGCTCGAGAAAACGGACCCGAAACGCACCAAACTGCTGGAACGTGCGCTGGCTTTCTACGAACCCAACGCCGGCGTCGAACTGCCCGACACGGCCACTCCGAAAGAACGTCAAGCCCTGGCGACCGCCAAACTCAATGTCGGCTATATCCAGTACGAACTGGGCAACTACCTCAAGGCCCGGCCGGTGCTGGCGGATCTCCTGTCGTCCAAGACGCTGGGCACGCCGCGCAAGATCGAAGGGGCCGGCGCCGACCAGGTCGTGAAGTGGAACGATTCCTACTGGGGCGCCACCCTCAAGTTGATGTGGTGCGATGTCAAGCTCGTCGAGCAGAAGGCGCCGGGGTACGACGACAAGTCGCTTGATGAGACGCGAACCTACCTCAAGCGCCTCTACATCCAGTGGGGCGAGCCCGGCGGACCCAAGTGGGCGCCGGAGTTCGACAAACTCAAGGATGCCCTCCTCCCCGGCTGGGTTCCGCCGCCGCTGGAAGACGCGCCGAGCACGCGACCGACGACCAGACCCTGATTATTCAAGACCCGGATTAAACACGAAGGCACGAAGACACGAAGCGGTGCTTGGTATTGGCGACCGATATTGCGATCGACATGATCGACACCATTTCTGTGATTCATCTGGTCAGATTGGTGGTCACTGGAACCAGGGCTTTCCCATCACCAAATACCGCTTCGTGTCTTCGCGCCTTCGTGTTTATTCTCGTTCGTGTTTAATCTTGTTCGCTTGCCGCCCGCCCGTTGCTCGCATACATTCCCCCACATGCGGCTCTGGCAACTCATAATCCCCGTGGCGCTGATCCTGGCCGGCTGCTCCAACCCGGACTTCAGCGAGGACCTGCCCAAGGAAGACAACCTCTTCAACGCATCGGCCATGCGCATCCATCCGATTTTCACCCAGGTGAAGAGCTGGACCGGCAGCGAGAAGCCCGACGGGATCGAAGTCATGCTCGAATTCCAGGACCCCTTCGGTGATCCGACCAAGGCCTCGGGCATCGTCCGTTTCGAGCTTTACGAGTATCGTCAGGGCGACCCCGAAATGCGCGGCGCGCGCGTCACGAATCCCTGGATCGGCTCGCTCGCCAGCTATGACGACCAGCGCGCCCGCTGGAACCGCACCAGCCGGACCTATTCGTTCCAACTTGCATATCCCCAGATATCGGTGTTGCAGAGTTATGTCCTCGTCGCGACCTTCAAGCCCACCGGCGACGGGCGTCGCCTCGAGGCCAGGGTCGTCCTGCCCGGACAAGAGGAGCAAGGTGGATCGCCCGGCAGCCCAACCACTCAGCCAACCACCCGGCCCAGAGGCTTCCTGCATCCTTGAACTGGAGCCGGTCCCCCGGCTGCTTCAACGGCTGCAAGCCGAATTGCCGCATGATTTCGGCCGCGGCCGGCCCGTACGCATCAGCCGCGCGCCCGGCCGGCTCGATGTTATGGGCGGCATCGCCGAATACACCGGCTCCCTCGTGTGCCAGACCACCCTCGGCCTGGCGGCCTCGGTGGCCCTCTCGCCGCGTAACGACCGCGATGTGCAGGTCTTCTCCTTCAATCTCCTCGACGAAAACCAGCCGTTTACCGCCCGCATTCCGCTGGATGCCCTGGCCTCGGTCTCCGCCGATGCACTCCGCGCTGACCTCGCCCAGGCCGGCCGCCGCTGGGTTGGCTACTTCTTCGGCTGCCTGTGCATGCTCCACCAGCGCGGTCTCGTGGAGCTGGCCAACCCGCAACTGCGCGGCCTGAATCTCGCCGTGCTTTCGACCGTGCCGATGGGCGCAGGCGTGGGCTCATCGGCCGCCATTGAAGTTGCGGTCATGCTCAATCTGCTCGATCACTTCGGCGTCCGCGATCGCCTGAATCCGCTGGAGTTGTCGTCGCTCTGCCAGCAGATCGAGAACCGCATCGTCGGCGCGCCCTGCGGGATCATGGACCCTGTGGCATGCTGCCTCGGCCGCGAACGGGAGTTGCTGCGGCTGCTCTGCCAGCCGCACGAACTGAGCCCCGGCCTGCCTGTGCCGCCGAAGATCCGCGTTGTCGGCATTCACTCCGCCGTCAGGCATCCCGATGCCGACGCGCGTTACGCCCGCACGCGCTGCGCCGCCTTCATGGGCCACGCGATGATCCTGCGCCGGATGCGCGACATGGCCGGCGCACACGCGGTACAGCCATCCCAGCCGTGTTCCCCGGATCGGCGCGGAGAGGCTGCTGCCAGTGGGGCCAGCGTCCTCGCTGGCCCGGAATGCCAGACGGTGTACGCCGCCGGAAGACCAGCCAGGACGCGGCCCCCGCTTGGATCGGCCGACCCCATGCGTGGCTACCTCGCCAACCTCGACCAGGACGACTACAAGTCCCTTTTCCGCCCGCTCCTGCCCGAGGTCATCAAGGGCAGCGAGTTTCTCGACAGATTCGGCGGCGACGCCCAACTACTCGGGAACATCATTTGGCCCGAAGACCGTCATCCTGCGCGTATTCGCGAAGGATCTGGCCACGAAGTCGAAAGCCAGATGCTTCGCGAGCACGCTCGGCATGACTCCCAGTTCATCCCCGCCATCGACCCGGACACCGAGTACCACGTGCAGCAGGCCGCCGACCATCACGTCCTGGAGGCCCGCCGCGTGCGGCAGTTCGTCGGTTTTCTCGAACAGGCCGCCCGGCACGAGATCGGCAGCCGCCCGCGCATGCTCGCCCTCGACAAGGCCGGCCACCTGATGTACGCCTCGCACATTTCGTACGCCAACGATGCCCTGCTCGGCGCCCCCGAGTGCGATCTGCTCGTAAAACTCGTCCGCGATCGCGAGCGGGCCGGTTTCTACGGCGCCAGGATCACCGGCCGCGGCTGCGGCGGCATGGTCGCCGTGCTCTGCAACGAAAGCGACCGCACCGGCGCCGCCCTGGAGGCCATCATGGCCGAGTACCAGAAACAGACCGGCAAAACGCCTTCACTTCTCGCCGGCACCTCCCCCGGCGCCTGGCACGTCGGCACGGCGCTGGTGTATCCGACGAACTGATCCGCGACGCGGACATCAGCCTCGTCGCCTGCTGCACCCAGATCATGGCCAAAGAGCTGAAGCTCGGGGCCGGGGATCTGTTTACGCCAGCGTCCGATGGCCAGAAAGCGGCGTAGCGGCGGGGTTGGGAGTGATCGGCTATTGCTGTTCATCGTATCCTTTCGGCAAGCGTGCCTGACCTGACTGTCCGTCCCCGTTATTCTCAGCCGTGGCCGGAAAAGGCGGCCCGATGTTTCGTCGGGCCATCACCGGCGAGACCTTCTGTAGGGAGGACGGCTGATGGGCGACACGACACCCTCCGACTTCCCCGCCGCGTGTTCCCGGGTGCAACGGAAGCTCGAGCAATGGCGTAGACAGCATCGCCCTGGCGTACGCATTTCCGCGGGACTCTGGCGTGAGGCCGCGGAACTGGCGCGCACGCACGGAATCAACCGAACCGCCCGGGCGCTGCGGCTGGACTACTACTCGCTCAAGAGACGCGTGGCCGCCGCGGCTCGATCCGGCGAACGTGTTCCCGAGTTCGTGGAACTTCTGCCCGGCGGGATACCCGCTCCCCAACCCGAGTGCTTGATCGAGGTCGAGGATCCCGGCGGCGCCAAGTTGCGGATCCATCTGCAGGGTGGGGATTTTCCGGATGTCGCCGCCCTCACGCGCGCGTTTCGGGAGGGCCGGCCATGATCCGGGTCACGCCGCACATGCGGATTCTCGTGGCGGTGGAGCCGGCCGATTTCCGCCGGGGGATTGACGGCCTGGCCCGGGTCTGCCGCGAGGTTTTCCACCGGGATCCCTTCAGCGGCTGGATGTTCGTGTTCCGCAACCGACGGGTTCGGGCCATCAAGATTCTCGTCTACGACGGACAGGGATTCCGGCTTTGCCAGAACCAGCTGTCTTCACACTGCACCTCCTACCAAGGAATCTGAGCCTTTTGACGCATTCGCTGTCGTGATGGCCGCCGCCCGATCGGCGAGACGGTCCCATCGACTGCAGTGCTTGACCGGCGGGGTCGGCCCAGGGGCATCATACAGGTACGCGTGCCCATTGTAGGCATGTCGGGTAATGATACCGTGCTCCGCCCAGCTTACGAGGGTTGCCTCGTGGATCCCCAGGCAGGGGGTGTGCCCAAATTTCCGGGAATGTCCTCCTGGCCACAAACCGTCATCCTGAGCGTACTCGCGAAGGATCTGGCTATGAGGTCCAAGGCCAGATGCTTCGCGAGTACGCTCAGCATGACAA
>JBEKVL010000443.1:0-5899 GCA_049514055.1 Tepidisphaeraceae bacterium
CTGTTGGTCGCAGTTGCCTGCATTGCCGTCAGCGGCATGCCGGCCTTGCTGCTGGGCCGCCGATCGTCGCTGGGACAATGGCTCGCGGCGGCCTTCAACGTCATCGGTTCCCTGCTCGGCGGCGCGGGACTCATGATTCACTTCGGCATGGCACCGGGAATTCCGGACAACCTGGTATTGCCCTGGGGACTGCCCATCGGACGATTTGCCGTCGGCCTCGACGCGTTGAGTGCCGTCTTTCTCATCCCAATGCTGCTCATCTCGGCCTTGGGTTCGATCTATGGGCTCGAATACTGGAAACAGGCCGAACACCCGGGCAACGGCCGGAAACTCAGGTTGTGCTGGGGACTGATGACCGCCGGCATGATGCTGGTGGTCCTCGCCACCGACGGCGTCCTGTTTCTGATGGCCTGGGAGATCATGGCGCTGGCCGGCTTCTTCCTGGTCGCAACCGAAGACAAACGGCAGGCCGTGCGCGACGCCGCGTGGGTCTATCTCGTGGCCACCCATCTGGGCACCCTTTGCCTCTTCGCCTTGTTCGGGCTGCTGCGCTATGCCGGCGGGTCATTCGACCTCTGGTCGGTCACCGCGGTCTGGCCGCACGCCTGGGTTCCGACGGCCGCGTTTGTGCTCGGCGCCCTAGGCTTCAGCCTCAAGGCCGGGGTCATGCCGCTCCATGTGTGGCTTCCGGGTGCCCATGCCAACGCGCCGAGCCATGTGTCGGCGCTTCTGTCGGGCGTCCTGCTGAAAGTCGGCGTCTACGGCCTGGTAAGGATTGGGGCGCTGTTGCCGCACCCGCCGCTGTGGTGGGGCGGCACGCTCCTGGCCGCCGGGGCCGTGTCGGGAATCATCGGCATTGCGTTCGCCGCGTCACAGCGCGATTTCAAGCGCCTCCTCGCCTACAGCAGCATCGAGAACGTCGGAATCATGGTGATGGGACTCGGGCTGGCCCTGGTCGGTCGGGCGCTTTCCCGCAGCGACCTCGTCTTCCTGGGATTGGGCGGCGCCCTGCTGCACGTGCTGAATCACAGCCTCTTCAAACCGCTACTGTTCATGGGCGCCGGCAGTCTGCTCCATGCCGTCCACACCAGACAGATCGACCTCCTTGGCGGCCTGGGCAAACGCATGCCGCGTACGTTCGTGCTCTTCGCGATCGGCGCCGTGGCCATCTGCGGCTTGCCGCCGCTCAATGGGTTCGTGAGCGAACTGCTCATCTACCTTGGCCTGTTCCGGGCCTTGATCCGCGGCGACGGCAGGGCGTGGGTCTGGGCATCACTCGCCGCGCCGGCGCTGGCGATCATCGGCGCACTGGCCATCGGCGCGTTCGTGAAGTTGCTCGGAACCGTCTTCGCCGGCGGGCCACGGACCCGGCGCGGCCGGCATGCCCACGATCCCGGAGCATTGATGCTGGCGCCGATGGCGTTGCTGGCCCTGCTCTGCACCGCGATCGGCGTCTTGCCCGTGGCCCTGGCGGGCCTGCTCGAGCGGGCGGTTCGTGTCTGGAATCCCCAGACATCTCCCGATGCGTCTTGGCCCGCGGGACTGGTGCCCTGGCGCTGGATGACTGCGGTATCCATCTCCCTGGTCGCGGCGGCCGCGCTCGCGGCGGTGGCTCTGCGGCAATGGCGCCGCCACCGGCAGGCCACGTCCGCGTCTACCTGGGATTGCGGCTACGCAGAACCCAGCACGCGCATGCAATACACCGGATCCTCGTTTACGGAGATGCTGGCCGGTCTCTTCCGGTGGGTGTTGGTGCCTCGCAACATGTGGACCAACCTGCGCGGCATCTTCGCCGAGCGCGGGAGCTTCTCCAGTGAAGTGCCGGATGTCGTGCTCGACCGGGGATTGTTTCCGGGATTCCGGTTCGTCGTGCGGGTTCTGGCCTGTGCCAGACCCATCCAGAGCGGTCCGGTTCAGGTCTATCTGGTTTATGTGCTGGCCATTCTTCTGGCCCTGTTGTTCTTTGCCCGTTGAGTCGTAACGCGTAGGAGTTCGGTATTATGTTGCCTGCTCTAGTCTATACGATCAACACGTCCGTTCACCTCGTCCTGCTCCTGTGCATGCCGCCTCTGCTGCTGGGCGTCATCAACAGGACCAAGGCCTGGTTCGCCGGACGCAATGGTCCGCCACTGCTTCAGCCTTACTACGATCTCTTGAAGCTCGCGCGCAAAGGGATGGTCTTCAGCACGACGACCACTTGGATGTTCCGCGCCGGCCCGCTGGTGACCCTGGCGGCCGTGCTCCTGGCCGGGTTGCTCGTCCCCCTGGGCCGCGCGAACGCTCCGATCCAGTTCGCGGGCGATCTGATCGTGTTCGCCTATCTATTCGCGCTGGGCCGGTTCTTCACCACCTCGGCCGCCCTCGACACGGGCTCGGCATTCGAGGGCATGGGAGCGGCTCGCGAGGTGACCTTTGCCTGCCTTTCCGAACCGGCCCTCTTCCTGGCTTTTCTGGCACTGGTCCGGCTCTCGGGATCGTTGAGCCTCACGCCGATGCTGCATTCGCCGGAAACGGTTTCATTTCCCAACCTGCCGCTGGCCTCCGTACTGCTGGTCGCGGCCGGCCTCTTCGTGGTCCTGCTCGCGGAGAACTCGCGAATCCCCGTGGATGATCCCAATACCCACCTGGAGTTGACCATGATCCACGAGGTCATGGTGCTCGACCACAGCGGGCCGCTCTTCGGCGTGATCCTCTACGGCGCCGCCATGAAGTTGTTCCTGCTCTGTGCCGTCGTGCTCCATGTGCTGTTGCCCGTCAGCACAGGCCACCCGTCGCTCGACTGGCCGATCTTCGTCGTGGAAATGATCGCGATGGCGGTGATTATCGGTGTGGTCGAGTCGATCATGGCCAGGCTGCAGATGCGTCATGTGCCGACTTTGCTGGTGGCGGCGAATCTGTTGTGCGGGCTGGCCTTCGTTCTGATGTTGAGGTGAAATCATGATTTGGTCGATCAATGCCCTGCTGGTCGTCATCCTGCTGGTGAACCTGTTCCTGCTGGGAACCAGCCGCATCCATGCGATGGTGCAGGGAGCGGCGCTTCACGGCGTGCTCCTGAGCGCCATCCCCATCTTAATGCACGGACACCTGACGCTGCTGGCGGTGCTGACCGCCCTGGCGACCGTCACGCTCAAGGGCACCGTCATTCCACAAATGCTCCTCAAGGCATTGCGGGATGCCCAGGTCAAACGCGAGATCGAGCCGGTCATCGGGCTCGTGCCCACGATGCTTCTGGGCGCGCTGGGGACCGCCGTCTCCATCGCCTTCGCCTCGCGGCTGCCCCTGGTGCGCGGACATGCCGAACTGCTGATCGTGCCCGCGGCCTTCTCCACGGTTCTCGCGGGCTTCCTGCTCCTGACCACGCGCATCAAGGCCATCACTCAGGTCATCGGCTACCTCATTCTCGAAAACGGCATCTATATCTTCGGCATGCTCCTGCTCGACGCCATGCCGTTCCTGGTCGAACTTGGCATCCTGCTGGACCTCTTCGTGGGCATTTTTGTCGTGACCATCATCATCCACCACATCAATCGCGAATTCTCCTCGCTCGATACGCGGTTGCTGTCCTCTCTCAAGGAATAGCACGATGCTGCTTGAACTGATTCTCATCCCCCTGCTGGGCGCGGCCATCGCCTTCGCGATCCCGTCCAACCGCTGGCGGCCCTGGCTGCTGCCTCCGGTGGCGGCCGCGCATCTGGTGTTCACGTTCCGATGTCTCCTCCACGCTCCACCGGCCGCCCTCGGAGGCTGGCTGGTGCTGGACCCGCCGGGCCGGCTCGTCCTGCTGGTGCTGACCGCACTGTTCGTCATCTGCGGCCTCTACACCGTGGGATATCTCCGCTATCGGCCCGAACGCTCCAATCGCGTCTTCGTCCCCTGCATCCTCATCTTCATGTCGATGGCAACGCTCGTGACCTGCTCGCACCATCTCGGCCTGTTGTGGGTGGCCGTCGAGGCCATGGCCTTGAGCACGGCACCGCTGATCTACTTCAACCGCACCCCCAAGTCGATCGAGGCAACTTGGAAATATCTGCTGGTCGGCTCCGTGGGCATCGCCCTGGCGCTCCTGGGGTCGTTCTTTCTTGCCTATGCGTCACTGAGCCACAGCGGCGAACCGTCGCTCCTCTTCGAGGACCTGCTCAAACGGGCGCCGCTTCTGAACAAGACTTGGCTGGAACTTGCCTTCGTGCTCCTGCTGGTGGGTTACGGCACCAAGATGGGGCTGGCCCCGATGCACACCTGGAAGCCGGACGCCTATGGCGAAGCGCCGGGCGTCGTCGGCGCGTTGCTCGCCGGCTGTGCCACCAACTGCGCGTTCCTCGCTTTGCTCCGTGTCTATCAGATCTGCCAGGCGTCGGGAGCCGGCTTCCACGCCAGCCGGATGATGGTCTTCATCGGATTGCTGTCGATGACTTTTGCCGCCGTCTTCATGGCCAGCCAGCGCGACTTCAAACGCATGCTCGCCTATTCCAGCGTCGAACACATGGGCATCCTGGTCCTGGGCGTCGGCATCGGCGGCCCGGCCCTCTTCGGCGCGCTGCTGCACATGATCAACAATGGCCTGACCAAGGGCGTGCTCTTCCTTTCGGCGGGAAACATCCATCGCGCCTACGGCAGCAAGACAACCGACGACGTCCGCGGGGCCATGCGGCATCTGCCCGTCTCGGGCACGCTGTTCCTCCTCGGCTTCTTCGCCGTCACGGGCTCGCCTCCCTTCGGTCCGTTCATCAGTGAGTTCACCATCCTCAACGGCGCGTTCGAACGCGGGCGGTTTCTGGCCGGGGCCGGGTTTCTGCTGCTCCTGCTGATTATCTTCATCGGCATGGGCCGGACGGTCCTGACCATGGTGCAGGGCCGACCCAGGCCCGGTTCACAACTCACGTCATACCGCGACGGCATCCTGACCGCATTGCCCATCATCACCTCATTGTGCCTGGTAACGCTGCTCGGAGTATATATTCCGACTCCGTTGCGCACGATGCTCGCCGATGCCGTGCGTTTCCTGGAGGTGCGGCCATGAGTCGAGACCTGACATCGAACAATCCAACCATGCGCCTGGCCACCGTGAGCAATGGCCAGGCCATCGAACGCGCACTCGTGCCCGAGCTTTCCAATGACGACTTCAGCAAGGCCGTCATCGGCGGCTCGGCCGATGGCGACCGTGTTGCCGCACTGTTCGGTTTGGCCGACGCCGACCCACTGGCCGTGCAGTTGCTTGTCGTCCTCGCCGATGACGCCGGCTCGCGCCTTCGTCTCGGTCGAACCAGGGTGCTTGGCGACCGCTTCAACTCCATGACCCCGGCCTGCCCGGAAGTCCACCTCTTCGAACGTGAAATCGCCGAGCAGTTCGGCCTCCACCCCGACGGCCACCCATGGCTCAAGCCCGTCCGCTTCCACCGCTCGTGCCGGCCTGGCCACGACGCCTGGCGACGCTCGCCCACCGAGGAGCCCGTGATCGGCGTGATGGACTTCTATCGCGTCGAAGGCGATGAAGTACACGAGGTCGCGGTTGGTCCGGTCCACGCCGGCATCATCGAGCCCGGCCACTTCCGCTTCCAGTGCCACGGCGAAACCGTCTTCCACCTGGAAATCTCCCTCGGCTACCAGCATCGCGGGGTCGAAAGAGCTTTGATCGGCGGCCCGAACCACAGGTCCATCCACTACGCCGAGACGCTCGCCGGCGACACCACCATCGGCCACGCCACCGCCTACTGCCAGATCGTCGAAGCCCTGGCCGACTGCCAGAAACCCGCCCGGGCACAAACCCTCCGCGGCGTCGCCCTGGAACTGGAGCGGCTGGCCAACCACTGCGGCGACCTCGGGGCCATCGCCGGCGACATCGGCTTCCTCCCGACCGCCTCCTATTGCGGCCGGATCCGCGGCGACTATCTCAACATGACCG
>JBEKVL010000444.1:0-5895 GCA_049514055.1 Tepidisphaeraceae bacterium
CCGATGCTGACGCGGCGGATCAACGCGCGGTTGATGCTGGAGGACGAGGATCGCACGGACCTGGAGGTGCTGCCGCTGGTCCGCATCACCCACGCCACGGGCGCCGACGTGGGCATGCCGCGGCAGGATCCGGCGTTCATCCCGGCCTGCTTCGTGCTCACCGGCTCTCCGACGTTGCGCGACCTCTGCCGCGACCTGGCGAACCAGATCGAGGCCAGCCGCAAGGAACTGGTGATCCAGCTTTCGCGGGGCGGGTTCTCGATCGAGACGATGCGGGGCGTGCAGTTCGAGCAGATGATGCGTTTGCGGACACTGAACCGTTTCTCGGCGAGGCTGCCGCACCTGGTGATGGCGCCGTCCATAACGCCGTTCCAGATATACCTCGAACTGCGCGAATGCCTGGGCGAACTGACCGCGCTGCACCCCGACCGCGACCAGTTCGACGTGGCGGCCTACGACCACGACAACCCGGCGGTGGCGTTCAACGAACTGTCGCAGCGAATCCGGTCGCTGCTGCGCGGCGCGGTGGCGGCGCGGTTCATCAAGCTCGACTTCGTGCGCGAGGGAGCCCTGTTCACGGCCATCTTGACCGACGAGCACCTGACCGCGCCGAATGAATACTACCTGGCGATCAAGACCAAGGACGATGTCAAGGCCGTGGCGACGCTGGTGGAGAACGCCGACCAGTTCAAGTTCATGGCCAGGAGCCTGGCGGCGCAGCGCATCTGGGGCGTGAAGCTGACCGAGGAGCGGCACCCGCCACTGGAGCTTCCGTCGCAGTCGGGACTGCATTACTTCCGGCTCGACCGCAGCGCATCGCAGCGCATGTGGGACCGCATCCGCGACGAGAAGGCGGTGGCGATCCGCTGGCCGGACGCGGCGACGTCGGATTATGCGATCACCCTGTACATGACCATAGCCGGGGAGAAATAACTTATGACCCTTCTGGAGCTTTGCGATCCCCTGTTCCAGTACATGTGCCGGTTCAACCGGTCGGCGCGAAAACACGTGGCGATGGAACTGTCGTCGGTGCGCGCGGACATCAAGGCGATGCTGGCGGACATGAGGGCCCGGGCCAACGCGATCGCCAGTTCGCCCGGCGCGGCCGGGTACAACCCGGTGCTGCCGTCGCAGTTCGAGAAGATCGAACTGGTGCTGATGTTCTTCGTCGATTTCACGATCAAGTCGGCGGGGTTGCCCAACGCCGCCGAATGGCAGGAGCTGGCGTTCGAGCGCAAGGAACTGGCCGGGGACGAGCGGTTCTTCGAGCTGCTGGACGAGACGCTGGCGGATCGTGCGGAGGCGGCGAACGAGCGCCTGCTGATCTTCTACACCTGCATGGGGCTGGGGTTCACCGGATGGTACACGGGACAGCCGGAGTATTTGCGGAAGAAGATGATGGAGTGTGCCGGGCGGGTGCGGAACTTCATCCTGGTGGACCAGCAGTCGCGGATCTGCCCCGAGGCCTATGAGAACGTGAACACGGCGAACCTGATCGAGCCGCCGGCCTCGAGCCTGGTGGGGATCATGATCGTGCTGATCGGGATGGCGATCGTGCTGATCGGCGCGTATGTGTACTACTACAAGTCGGCGTCCGACGGACTGCTGGCGATTCTGAACGCAATCATCTCCAAGGGCGCCGGCGTGAAATAGCCGGCCGGCAGGAGTTGCTGATATGGCTCAAGACATGGGATTCAACGAGGCTATGGGCGGGGCTTCCAAGACGGCGCAGCTGGGGATGGTCGTGCTGGCCGGCGGTTCGGTCATGGGCGCCATCGGCCTGGCCGTGGACTGGAAGACGGCGCTGATTGTCGGGGCCGGGTTCGTGGTGGTCCTGCTGATGCTGCTGTTCTACTTCTGGATTCTCAAGCTGCTCAAGCGGCGCAAGTCGCGGCCGATGGAGCAGATGATCCTGGAGAACTCCGGGGCATCGCCGAACGCGGTTTCGGAGCCGGCGCGGCGGGCGAAGCTGGACGAGATGCGCCGGTCGTTCGAGACCGGCGTGCAGCGGTTCCGCGAAGCGGGGAAGAACATTTACTCGCTGCCGTGGTACGCGCTGGTCGGGGAGCCGGGCTCGGGCAAGACCGAGGCCATCCGCCACAGCAAGATCGGTTTCCCGCCGGGATTTCAGGACCAGTTGCAGGGCTCCGGCGGCACGCTGAACATGAACTGGTGGTTCAGCAACAACGCGATCATTCTGGACACGGCCGGGCGGCTGATGTTCGAGGAGGCGCCGCCGGGACAGACCTCGGAGTGGAAGGAGTTCCTGGGGCTGCTGTCGCGCGTGCGGCCGAACTGCCCGATCAACGGGCTGCTGCTGGTGATCCCGTCGGACTCGCTGATCCGCGACAACGCCGACCAGCTCGAGAAGAAGGCGGGGAAGATCGCGCGGCAGTTCGACAGCATCCAGCGGGCGCTGGGCGTGCGGTTCCCGGTGTTCGTGGTGATCACCAAGGCCGACCTGCTGGTGGGCTTCCGCGAGTTCTTCGACGGCGTGACCGATCCGCACCTGCAGGATCAGATGATGGGATGGTCCAACCCGAACCCGCTGGACACGCCGTTCAACCCGGCCGAGGTCCAGAAACATCTGGAGTCCGTGTCGGCGGCGATGGGCAAGCGGCGGCAGGGTCTGCTGCTGGATCCCGTGCATACGGAAGATGCCAACAGCCGGCGGATAGACCAGGTGGATGCGCTGTACGCATTCCCCGAAAGCCTGATGCAGATCTCGCCGCGGCTGCGCCGCTACCTGGAGATGATCTTCGTGGCCGGCGAATGGGCGCCCAAGCCGCTGTTCCTGCGCGGGATTTACTTCAACTCCGCGATGCGCGAAGGCTCGGCGCTCGATGCGGCGCTGGCGGAAGCGATGAAGGTGCCGCTCGATTCGCTGCCGGAAGGACGGGCGTGGGAGCGCGATCGCTCGTACTTCCTGCGCGACCTGTTCCTGGAAAAGGTCTTCCGCGAGAGGGGCCTGGTGACCCGGGCGGGCAACACCAGGAAGCTGATGCGCCGCCGGAAACTGGCCGTCGTCATCACCGGGCTCATCGCCATCCTGGCGCTGGGCGGGTTGACATTCTGGGGACAGCAGGAGTTGCGCAAGGCCGTCGGCCGGGAATACAACGCCTGGGGCTCGATCAAGAGCGGGCAACTGGCGGCCAGGACGGAACTGGCCGGGCAGACACGGTGCCTGCCGCTGCTCGTTCCCGACGACCGCCCGGCTCCCGGCACCACTTCCACGACGCGCCCGCTGCCGCGGCTGTTCCGATATGCCGGCGGGGATGCCGTGGTTGCAGGCAAAGACCCGGTCAGGATCGACGGGGAGGCACAGACCCGCGTTTCCCTGCTGGCGGCGGCTGGCAGATACGCCGCCGAGGAAACCAAAGTCAACCCCATCTTCAAGCCGATCTCGGTGGCGATCGGCGACATCAACGAGAAGAAGCGCAAGGCATACCGCGTGCTTGTGGACGATGCCATGGTCTGGCCGATGCTGAACGCGACGCGCCAGAAGATGGGCCTCGAGACGGCCGCCACCTGGACTCCGGCGGCGACCACGGCGCTGGGCGATCTCGTGCGCTTGGAGACGCTTGGTTCGGGCCTGGTCCCGGCGCAGGCAAACCGGCCGGTTCTGACCGGTCCGGGCGAGGCGCAGGTCAAGGCGGAGGACCTTTTCGGCTATGTGCTCGAGGCGCCGGACGTCTCCGCGTTCAATGGACACAAGGAGAGGCTGCAGGGGCTGCTGGATTCGGTCTACGGAACCATGTCCGCCCGCCAGGATGCTCCGGGCAAGCGCGGGCCGGCCGACACGGCCGGGCGCGACGCCGACCGCAAGGCCATCGAGGCCGGGGTGCAGGCCCTGAACGATCACTGGCAGATCGAGTCGATCGGCAATCGCGACTGCCTGCGGGACATCAGCGCGCTGACCGCCGCGCTCCAGCGCATCCGGGCGGCCGAAAAAGAGATCGAAATCAACGTCGGCCAGTCGCCGGTGAGCATGAAAGACTACGACGATCGCTCGCAGAAATGGCTCAAGGCGCTGGCCGCGTACGAGTCGGCGCAGAAGGAAGCCGAAGCGTTGATCGCACTTATAAAGGCGTATGGCTGGGACGACTCCCAGCCGTTGCACGACCTGTTCGACAAGCAGTTGAAAGAGAGCCTGCGAAAAGGCCAGGACGGCATCGATGGCATCCTGCGGCAACTCCCCGACACCGAACCGGCCAGGCAGCCGAAGTTCCTCGTGGACCTGCGCGGGGCGCTCGAGGGCATCAAGTCGCGCCTGGCCGGCATGGACGCGGCCAAGGCGCTGGCGGCGCTGCGGCTGGCGGAGGACATCGACAAGGTGGATGGCGATTACCTGCGGATGGCCGTGGACGCAGACGGAAAACCGACGCGGCTGTTCGCTGTGAAGCACGTAATCTATGCCCGGGCGATCGCGCCCATCCTGCAGGACAAGATCGACGCGACCAAGGAGATCGAGACGATACCGGAAACGCTGGCGGGGGTGACGGCCGAACTGGCTTCGGTGAAGACGCGAAACGAGGAGACCCTCAACAAGAACGCGTTGGTCAAGGACGCTCTGAAGGCGGCCATCGACAGTAGCTCGAAGGTGCTGGATTACCGGTCGGCAGCCCAGCGGCAGCGGGTCTGCGAGTCGATCCTCGGCAAACTCGCACTGGCCGCCGCCGGCGCTGGGCCGGCCACGGCTCCGCCCAAGAACGTGCTGGGTTCCCGCGTGGAGGCCCTGGCCGAGCAGGCGGAGAAGTATCCGCCGCTGCGGCAGGATGCGGTGCTGTTCACCGATCTCAAGGACGCCGGACGGTTCCGGGCAACGTACCTCCCGGCGGCCGCCCAGGCGGTCCTGGAGGGCTGGCGGACGATGGACGCGACGCTGGCGGACGACGCGCGGGCGGGCAACAGGGTCATCGATCCCAAGCCGCTGCGCGAGCGGATGGATGCCCTGCGGCCGGAGCACGAAAGATATCTTGATGGATATCGCCAGTACTGGACGACGACGGTGCCGGCACTGCTGGTGGTAAGGGACTTCACCTGGGACGACTTCGTCAAGAGCAAGCCCGAGGCGTTCTCGCTGCTGACCAGCCTCCTGAAGGTCACCAACCAGCAGAACGCGGCCCTGACCCTGGTTTCGCCCTTTGCGACGGCGAAACTCAAGCCGGAAATCGACAAGGCGATCGACGTGACCGCCCGGGCCGATCAGACTTCGCTCGACCGTTTCCAGGTCGAGGTCGACCGCAGACTCAGGAACTGGTGCGCCAACGCCGAGGCGGCCAGGGCCCGGGCAGCCATCGTCCGGCTCAAGCCGGATCGGTTCATGTCGGACTACATGCTGGTGCCGCCGTCGAACCAGTTGCAGCCGGTCTACCAGACCTATTTCACGCAGCTCTTTGTCAAGGCGCTGGAGTCCCTGGGCAAGGAGGCCCAGGACCTGTTGCAGGCGGACTTGAAGAAACTGTTCCGGGACTACCGGCGGTTCCCGCTGACGGTGCCGGACGCCGACACCGATCCGCTGACGCCCGAACAGGTGGCCGAGGCACGGCAACTCGCCCAGCGCGTGGCGACGGCGCCGGAGGGCGCCGCGCCGGCCGCGGGCGCCGGCTCGCTCATCCAGGACGGCGCAGGCACGGGCATCCGCGACATCGACGACCGTTTGCGGGCCCTCTACGCGACGGACATCAGCGACAAGGACCAGGCGGTGCTCCAGAAAATGCGCCGGATCCTGGACATCCTGCCGCAGGGTGATGACAAGCTGAAGGTGAGCCTGTTGACCGTCGCCACCGACGACTGGACCAAGGCCCTGCAGGCGGGCGGCTATGCCAGGGACGATGACAAGTGGAATTACGTCGCGCTCTATCCGCTGAGCCCGGCCGGCAATGAGAAGGACGA